>JAWLGW010000060.1:0-13667 GCA_041690735.1 Planctomycetota bacterium | reverse complement strand
GCGTGGCCGAGGCCGCTCGCGCCGCCGCCCTCGACAGGGCGCGTGAGGCGCTGGAGGACGCCCTCGACCTCGAGGCGCTGGGCGCCGCCGTCACGGCCGAGGTGCGTCAGCGGGTGAGCGACGCCGCGGTCGCCCGGGTCGAGGGAGGGCTCGACCTGGGCGCCCTGTCGGCGGCGGCGGTCGAGCGGGCGACGGCCCAGGCGGTGACAGGCGTGGCCGACCTGGTGGACCCGGCTGCCCTGGCGGACGAGGTCGGCGCGCGGGCGCGGGACCGCTCGCTGACCGAGGTGAGCGACCGCCTGGACCTCTCGCAGGTCGAGGCGACCGTGCGCGAGCGGGTGGTGGACGAGGCGCTGGCGGCGGTGCGCGCGCGCCTCGACGCCGACGCCCTGCGCGAGCAGGCCACCGCCGCCGCCCGCGAGCGGGCGCTGGCCGACGTGGCCGGGCGGCTCGACCCCGAGGCCCTGGCCGACGCGGTGCGGCAGCAGGTGGCGGACGGGCTCCGGGGCGCCGTCTCCGAAGGCCTCGACGCCCAGGATGTGGCCGCCGAGGCGCGCGCGCAGGTGCTGGACGACGTCCGCGCGGGGCTCGACCCGGCCGCCCTGCGCGAGCAGGTGACCGCCGCCGCCCGCGAGCGGGCGCTGGCCGACGTGGCCGGGCGGATCGACGCCGACGCCCTGGCGGAGGCGGTGCGGGCGCAGGTCACCGAGGGGCTGAGCGGCGCCGTCACCGAGCAGGTCGACGCCGACGCGCTGGCCGCTCAGGCCCGCGAGCAGGTGCTGGGCGAGGTGCGCCGGGGGCTCGACGCGAGCGCCCTGCGGGAGCAGGTCGCCGCCGCCGCCGCCGCCGCGGCGCAGGAGGAGGTGGCCCGGGGGGTCGACGCCGCGGCCCTGCGGGAGCGGATCGCCGCGGCCGCCGCCGAGGCGCTGGTCCCGCAGGCGGTGGAGCGCTTCGACGCGGCCGCCCTCGACGCCCGCCTGCTGGAGGAGGTGGCCCTGCGGGCGGCGGCGGCGGTCGAGCGGCAGCAGGACCTCGACCGGATCACCGAGAAGCTGGCGGGTGAGGCGCAGCGGCGTGCCTTCGAAGCCGCCCAGGAGAAGGTGGGCGCGATCGCCGACAAGGTGGTGGAGCGGATCGCCCGCGATGCCGCCGAGCGCTCGCTCCCCGACGTGCTGGCGGCGGTCGACCCCGAGGCGGTGCGGGCGCGCCTCGACGAGGTGGCGGCGGCCCAGGCGGCGGAGCGGATCCTGGCGGACGCGCAGCTGAGCGGGTTGGCGACCGACCTGGCGGGGTTGCCGGCGCGCCTCACCGAGGAGGTGACCCGCCAGGCGCAGGCGGCCCTGGAGGAGCGGATCGGGCAGCTCGACCTGGGGCAGCTCGAGGAGCGGGTGATCGCGGCGGCGGGCGAGAAGGGCGCCGCCGCCAGCTCGCCGGCGGTCGACGAGGAGGCGCTGGTCGCCCGGGCGGTCGCCCAGGCGGTCGAGCAGGCCGCCGCTCAGGCGGCCGACCGCGCGGTCCCCCTGGCCGTGGAGCGAGCGGTCGAGGAGGCCCTGGCGGCGCTCGAGGAGCGCCGCCCTCCCGTGGACGAGGACGCCCTGGTGGCCCAGGTCTACCGGGCGGTCAAGGCGGAGCTGCCCAAGGGGGGCGCGGCCGGCGGGGGGAGCTCGGGCTGGGGCGACGGCTTCGACGCCAAGAAGTTCGCGGCCCTGGCGCGCGAGGTGAAGAGCCTCAAGCAGGCCCTGGGGCAGCTCCTGGGCGAGAAGGACCCGGCCGAGCTGTTCCAGTCGCCCGAGTTCAAGCAGGCCCTCGACGGCAAGCTCAAGGAGGTGCTGGCGTACGTCAAGGACGACCTGGTCCCCAGCGTCGTCAAGCGGAGCCTGCCGGCGGCCGCCGCCGACTGACGGCGGCTACCCCTCCGCGGCCAAATCGTCCCAGCTCCGCACGTGCAGGCGGCGGCGGATCTCCTCGCGCAGCTGGGCCTGCAGCTCGGTCAGCTTGAGGGTCCGCTGCCGCTCGATCCCGTACCGGCGCACGGTGACCGCCTCCTCCTGCTGCTCGTTCTCGCCCACGATCAGCAGCAGCGGGATCTTGCGGATGGTCCCCTCGCGCACCTTCTTGCCCAGCTTCTCGGAGCTGGTGTCGGTCTCGGCCCGCACCCTGTCGCGGCGCAGGGCGGCGGTCACCTTGTGCGCGTAGTCGAGGAACTTCTCGGACAGCGGGAGGACGCGCACCTGCACCGGCGCCAGCCAGGTGGGGAAGGCGCCGCCGTAGTGCTCGATCAGGAAGGACACGAACCGCTCGTGGGTGCCGAGCGGCGCCCGGTGAATGCAGTAGGGGACCTTCTCCTGCCCGTCCTTGTCGACGTAGGTGAGGCCCATGCGGCCCGGGACCGCGAAGTCGAGCTGGTTGGTGGAGATGGTGAACTCCTTGAGCCCGACGGTCTTGAGCTGCACGTCGATCTTGGGCCCGTAGAAGGCCGCCTCGCCCTTGACCTCCTGGTACGGGAGGCCGGTCTCCTGCATGGCCTGGCGCACCAGGTCCTCGGTGGCGGCCCAGGCGGCGGGCTCGTCGACGTACTTCTCCTTCCCCTTGGGGTCGTCGGGGTCCCACAGGGAGAGGCGCATGTACCAGCCCGACAGCTCGAACAGCTCGTAGTAGCGCCGGTGGAGGTCCATGACCCGCACGAACTCGTCGCGGATCTGGTCCTCGGTCACGTAGATGTGCGCGTCGTTCATCTGCATGCCGCGCACGCGGGTCAGGCCCTGCAGGGTGCCCGACCGCTCATACCGGTACACGGTCCCGTACTCGGCGAACCGCAGCGGCAGGTCGCGGTACGAGCGAGGGCGCGCCGCGTACACCTTGTGGTGGTGCGGGCAGTTCATGGGCTTGAGGTACAGGGCGTCCTCGTCCGACTCGCCCTCGTCGGGGAGCCGCATGGCCGGGAACATGCCCTCCTTGTAGAGCTTGAGGTGCCCCGACTTCTTGTACAGGACCCCCCGGGTCAGGTGCGGGGTGCGGATCGGCTGGTAGCCGTCGGCGAACTCGTACTCCTCCGCCAGCTTCTCCAGCTCCTGACACAGGACGGCGCCGTTGGGGAGCCACAGGGGCAAGCCCTTGCCCACCTCCTCGTCGATGACGAACAGGTCGAGCTCCTTGCCCAGCTTGCGGTGGTCGCGCTTGAGCGCCTCCTCCCGCGCCTTCTCGTAGGCCTTGAGCTCCTTCTTGTCCCGAAACGCCCACCCGTAGACCCGGGTCATCATGGCGTTCTTCTCGTCGCCCCTCCAATAGGCGCCGGCGACCGAGTGCAGCTTGAACGAGCCCTTGGAGACCTGCCCGGTGTGCTCGAGGTGGGGGCCCTCGCACATGTCGACGAAGGGGCCGTTGGTGTAGAAGCTGAGCGAGTCGAGGCCCTCGCGCCCGAACAGCTCCAGCGCGTACTCCTTCTTGTGGGGCTCGCCCATGGCCTCGATCCGCGCCAGGGCCTCCTCACGGGGCAGCTCCTCGCGGCGGAACTCCTGCCGCTCTTTGACGATCTCCTCCATCATCTTCTGGAGGGTCGGCAGGTCCTCCTCGCTGATCGGCTCGGGGAGGATGAAGTCGTAGTAGAAGCCGTCGTCGATCGCGGGGCCGAAGCCCAGCTTGGTGCCCGGGCGGAGCCGCTGCATGGCCTGGGCCAACACGTGGGCCAGCGAGTGGCGGACGCGGTGCAGGCGCTCCTTCTCGTCGAGTTCCTTCATGTACGGGTCTCCCGGGTGACGGCGCGGTAGTGTAAACGAACCCATTCGACCCGTTGACGTTGAGGGCCGCCGGCGGCTGTCGGCCGCCCTCGACGCGAGAGGCGCCCCGTGAGCCAGCTCGCCGCCCAGGACATCGTCAAGACCTACAAGAGCGTGTTCCTCAAGGGGCTGGCCACGGTCCTGCCCACGCTGCTCACCCTGTGGATCGTGTTCGCGGCCTCCGAGTTCATCGTGCGCACGATCGCCGCGCCGATCTCGGACGGGATCAAGGACGTCCTGGTCTCGACCGAGGTCGGCAACGACGTCACCTTCTACGTGTGGGAGAACCTGTCGCTGCTCGAGAAGCCCAAGCCGCGAGCGGCGCCGGCCGGCCCGTCGGAGGGGGAGCGGGCTCGCTTCGTGCGTCAGGAGCTGGAGCGGATCGAGCTGGCGGAGACGCAGCGGCAGGAGGACCTGCGGGCCGAGATCGATCGCCGGTTCCCCAAGTGGGTCGGGATCGTCCTGGCGGTGGTCCTGGTGTTCATCGTGGGCTTCTTCACCGCCTCCTTCCTGGGCTCCTCGGCCTTCGGGATCGTGGAGTCGTGGGCGGCCCGGATCCCCCTGGTCAAGAACGTCTACCCGGGCGCCAAGCAGATGGTCAGCTTCTTCCTGTCGAGCGACGAGGAGAAGACCTGGCAGGCGGTGGTCGCGGTCGAGTTCCCCCGAGCCGGGCTGTGGTCGATCGGGTTCCTCACCTCGGAGAACATCCCCGAGATCGAGGTCCACAGCGGCGAGCGGGTGCGGGGGGTGTACCTCGGGACCCCCGCCGCCGGGCAGGTGGTGCTGGCCCGGGAGTCCGAGATCATCGCCATCGACATGACCGTCGACGAGGCCCTCAAGTTCCTCATGTCCGGCGGCGTGATCGGGCGCGACCCGGGCCGGCCGCCGACCTCCCCTGCCCTCCCCTGGCACCCGACCGCTTGAAGTCGCTGAAGTTACGCCATAGACTCCGGACATCGCGGCAGGGAATCGCCCCTGCCGGTCGAACCCAGAGGTGTGAGTGATGCCCACGGCGAGCAAGAAGGAGATCGTGTTCTCCGTCGCCAACAAGACGGGCCGCCCCAGCGCGGAGGTCTCCGCCGTCTGCCAGAGCTTCCTCGACCAGATCGTGGAGGAGCTCGCGGCGGGGAACCGGCTCGAGTTCCGCGACTTCGGCGTGTTCGAGCTCAAGCGGCGCAAGGCCCGCACCGCGCGGAACCCCAAGACCGGCGAGTCGGTGCACGTCCCCGCCCGCACCGTCGTGGCGTTCAAGCCGGGCCGGATCATGAAGGAGAAGGTCGTCGACGTCGCCCCGCAGTAGCGGCAGAGCACGATCCATCGCGACGAGGCGCGCGGCCCCACCGGGAGCGCGCCTCGCTGGTGTACGGCTGAGGCGCGGGCATGGCCGACGAAGAGCTGCAACGCCTCGAGCGCCGCTGGCGGGAGTCGGGGTCGCCGGAGGACCGCGCGAAGTGGATCGCCGCCAGGCTGCGCCTGGGGCTGGTGGAGCGCCTCGAAGTGCGCATGGACGCGATACGCGGCTGCCCGAGCAGCAGGCTCGCCCTGCCCGAGAGCGTCGGCCTCGACCGCTGGGACCGCTTGCTGGCGGAGGTGGCCCGCTGGTATCCGCCCGTAACGCCGGACGACGGCGCCACCGAGGCTGAGGTGGACGAGGTCGAGGAGCGCCTGGGCCTTGAGCTGCCGCTCGCCCTGTGGGAGTTCCACCGTCTGCTGGGGCGCCGCCTGGGGCGGTTCGCGCAGGACCAGGTCCTCACCCTGACAGAGCTGTACGTGCAGGACGAGGCGGTCCTGGTCTTCGCCGGCGAATACCACGGCCACTTCACCAGCGGCGTATTCCTGAACGACGTCACGGAGGACGACCCGCAGGTCCAGCTCGTGTGGGGCTCCAGCAGCACGAACTTCGCCGGCGCTACGATCTCCGACTTCCTGTCGCTGCTGGTCCTGCGCGACACGGTGCTGGGCGCGGACGACGTGATTCGCGGGGGTCAACACGGGGCGCTCGGTCCGCTCCGAACGGGCGTTCGGACCATCGCGCCGGGTCTGTGGACGCTGACGACAGCCGAGGCGGACGCCCTCGAGGCGACCTACCCGCGTCTCCCCTTCCAATCGAGCGGCTTCTCGTGGCGGCTCCTGAGCGACGCAGAGACGCTGATCCTCCTGTACGGCTCCGATCCGAGTCACTTCTGGGGCGACCCAGGCGTCGTCCATGGCGCCGCCCTCGCACGCTCGCGGCCCGCGCTCGACGCGGTGTGCGCCCTCGCTCGTGTGGGCTACGAGGACGAGTCGGACTGGGAGGAGGACGAGCTCGAGGCCGCAGACGAGCTCGAGGCCGCAGACGACGAGACCTGAGCGTGCGGCGCCACCTCCTTGACGGGCTCTGTGCGGCGGCGCTCCACCGGACCGGTGATCAGCCGGGCGCCCCGCTGGTAGGTGATGTAGGCCCAGAACCAGGAGATCAGCACCACCGCCCGGTTGCGGAAGCCGATCAAGAACAGGATGTGGACCACCAGCCACACCACCCAGGCCACGAAGCCCGACAGCTTCAGGCGGCCCAGCCGGGCCACGGCGGCGGCGCGGCCGACGGTCGCCATGACCCCCTTGTCCACGTAGCGGAACGGCTCGGGCGGCTGGCCCTTCAGCTGGCGGCGGATGTTGTGGGCCGCGTGCTCCCCCTGCTGGATCGCGGCGGGGGCGACGCCGGGCACCGGTGAGCCGTCGGGGAGCAGCAGGTGGGCCGCGTCGCCGATCACGTAGATCCGCTCCTGGCCCGGGACCGTCAGGTCCTCGCGCACCTTGACGCGGCCGGCGCGGTCGAGGGGCGCGCCCAGGGTGGTGGTGAGCGGCTGCGCGCCGACGCCGGCGGTCCACAGCACGGTGCGGGCGATGGTCCGCTCCGTGGCGCCGGTCGCGGGGTCGGCCACGGTCACGCCCTCGGGGTCGATCTGGCGCACCTGCGCGCCGGTGCGCACGGTGACCCCCAGGGCCTCGAGCTGCCGGGCGGCCTTGACGCTCAGCTCCTCGGGGAAGGCGCTGAGCACCCGCGGCCCCCCCTCGAACAGCAGGACCCGGGCGCTGTTGGGGTCGATCCGGCGGAAGTCGCGGGAGAGGGTGTGGCGGGCCAGCTCCGCCAGGGCGCCGGCCATTTCGACGCCGGTCGGCCCGCCCCCCACCACCACGAAGGTCAGGCAGGCGGCGCGGACGTCGGGGTCGTCGGAGCGCTCGGCCTCCTCGTAGGCGAGCAAGATCCGCCGGCGCACCTCCAGGGCGTCCTCGACCGTCTTGAGACCCGGCGCGTGGGGGACCCACTCGTCGTGGCCGAAGTAGGTGGTGCGGGCGCCGACGGCGACCACCAGATAGTCGAACTGCAGCGTCTCGCCCGCGCAACGCAGCTCGCGCCGCTCGGGGTCGATCGCCTCGGCGGTGTCGAGGAGCACCTCCACGTTCTGCTGCTTACGGAGGATCCCCCGGATCGGCTCGGCGATGTCCCCGGGGCTGAGGCCGGCGGTGGCCACCTGATACAGGAGCGGCTGGAACAGGTGGTGGTTGCGGGCGTCGACGAGGGTGATCCGCACCGGGGCCTTGCGCAGCCCGCGGGCGGCGGCGAGGCCGCCGAAGCCGCCGCCGACGATCACGACGTGGGGGACGACGCGGGGCAGATCGGGAGTCGGCTCGCTCACCCCCTCATGCTCGCACGGCGGCGCGGGCGAGGGCGGCGGTCCGGAGCGGAGGGGCCTGTGCTGTGGCCGCACGCGGGGTGTCGCCGCGCGGCCGTACACGTGTACGCCGCAAGGGGCGGTGGTGCCCTGGGGCCGAGCCGATCCGGGAGCGTCCACGAGGAGGCCGCACGATCCGTGCTGCAACCGCCTAGGAGGTGTCGCCTCCCGGCCGTACACGTGTACGGCGCGGGTGGGGCGGTAGACGATCGGCCGCACCGGGTGAGGCGCTCCGTCGCCCGGGGGGGAGGCACGAGGCGGGTGGAGCCGCCTACTCGTCCCGCAGGGCGATCACCGGGTCGACCCGGCTGGCGCGGGAGGCGGGGCCGAGCGCTGCCAGCACGCTCAGGCCCACGGCGAAGGCCATGGCGATCCCGAGCAGCCAGCCGGGGTAGCGGAAGATGCTCCCGTCGTAGCGGTACTCGCTCACCGCCAGGATCGCCTGCTGGGTGTAGTAGTCGCCCGGCAGCTTCACCAGCAGGGCCAGCGCCACGCCGCTGAGTCCGCCCGCGAGGCCGATGACCGCGCTCTCGAACAGGAACAGCCGCCGGATCTGTCCGTCCGTGGCGCCCAGCGCTTTGAACACGCCGATCTCGCGGGTCCGCTCGCTGACGTTCATGACCATGGTGTTGACGATCCCCAGGGTGGCGACCACCAGGGCGATCGCGGTGAGGCCCGCCACCATGGCCGTGATGATCGCCATGCTGGTCTCGACCCGCTCCAGGATCGTGTTGATCGAGACGGTCCGGAAGCCCACCTCCCGCAGCCCCTTCTCGACCGCCGTCACGTGCTCGGGGCCAGCGACCTCGATCGCCGCCGCGTTGTAGCCCCGGGTCACGTTGGAGGGGATCTGCTCGAACAGCTCCTCGGCCAGATCCTGGGGCAAGAACAGGTCGGCCTGCATGGAGAAGCTGTCCTCCCACACCTCGAACCCGTCCTCCTCGACCCGCTCGCGCACCACCCCGCCGATCGGGAGGGTGACCGACAGCTCGCCCTCGTCGCCGCCGCCCAGGGAGAGGCCGAACCGCTGCGCGAAGCCCTTGGCCAGCGCCTCGGCCTGCTCCTCCTCGATCGGCAGGTCGATCCCGTTGGCGCGGGCGGCCGCGAGGTAGGCGGAGATCCCGCTGGCCTCCCGGGGCCGCGAGAGGACCACGCTCTGGCCCACCAGGGCGGCCTGCTCGGCGTCGGTGCGGTAGCCCCAGGTGTAGAGGCGGTACTCGTGCAGCCACACCGCCCGGCGCCCCGGCTCGAAGGGCGCCCCGGCGATCACCCGGGCGTTCCAGTGCGGGTCGTCCAGCTTGACGCCGAAGGAGAGGGCGCCGTCGAGGGAGTGCTCCCCCTGGGCGACGGCGAACCGGTCGATCGCCAGGGGCCGCACCGCCAGCACGTGCTCGCGGGAGGCGATCGCGGCGATCGCCTCGCGGGTGAGCAGCGTCCGCCGCATCTGCGCCGGGCCGCCCCGGCGGCGCTTGGCGATCGCCTTGCGCAGCCGGTCGACCTTGAGCGGGTCCTCGACGCCGACGACCTCGATGTCCCGCGCCGGCATCTCGCCGAAGCCGGGCCGAATGATGATCCGCGTCTGGCTCTCGTTGTCGGTGAGCTGCTCCTTGATCGAGTCCTCCAGGCCCTGGCTGATCGCCACGATCGTGGTGAGGGCGAACACCCCCACGGTGACGCCCAGGGCGGTGAGGCCCGTGCGGAGCTTGTTCTGGCGCAGGCCCATGAGGGCCAGCTGCAGCAGGTCCGGGGCGCGCACCTAGCCTCCGATCGCTTCCAGCCGGGAGCCGACGATCTCGGGGTCGAAGGCCTGGTAGCAGATGAACGCGCCCACCAGGCAGATCAGGACCGAGCTCACCAGCGGCAGCCACTGCAGGGCCCGGTGCGGGTCGCTCGTCCGCGTGGCGGCGGTGTTCAGCAGCAGCTTCTTGCTCAGCACCATGGCGCTGGCGATCGCGATCAGGACGGCCGCCAGGCCCAGGCTGAAGGCGGTGAGGTAGACGAAGCACTTGAGGGTGTTCTGCTGCTGGAAGCTCAGGGAATACAGCACCAGCGTCACCCCGGCAGGGCAGGGGACCAGCCCGCCGGTGATGCCCAGCACCCACAGGTCGCGCCAGGTGGTCACCGAGGCAGCCTCCCGCGCGTGCGCCAGGGCGTGCTCCTCTTCACTCATGCCCTCGTGGTGGTGATGGTGCCCGTGGTCGTGGTCGTGGTGGTGATGGTGCCCGTGGTCGTGGTCGTGGTGGTGGTGGTGATGGTGCCCGTGGTCGTGGTCGTGGTCGTGGTCGTGGTCGTGCCCGTGGTCGTCCCCCTTCTGCAGGGCCCTCCACCGGCGCCAGCCCAGGAACGCTCCGTACGCGATCAGGCTGACCCCCGACAGCAGCGTCAGGTGCTGGGTGGTCTTGGCCATGAAGATCGACTTCGACTCGGTCACCAGATAGACCAGCGCCAGGCCCACCGTGTACAGCGCGATCGTGTGGGTGAAGGTCACGATCCCGCCCAGCTTGAAGGCGTCGCTGAGCCGCCCCTGGGTCCCGATCAGGTAGGCCGCGACCATGGTCTTGCCGTGGCCGGGCATGAGCCCGTGCCCCACGCCCCACACCAGGAAGAATGCCAGCGCGAGCAAGGAGAACGGCCGCTTGAGGGCCTGGATCATCTCCCGCTCTTCGTCGAGGGCGTCGTGCTCCCCCTCGGGCTCGGGCGCGCTGTCCACCACCTCGCCGGTGGCGGCCTCGATCGTGCGGTCCTGCGCCATGGGCGCCGCCTGCACGAACTCCTCGCGAGCGTCGGGCGCCGCGAAGGCGACGCCCCGCAGGGCGGTGCGGTTGAGCTCCTCCTCGACCTCGGCGACCACCTGCCCGCGCAGCGCCAGCGCGGCCGCCTCGAAGCCGGCGAGGCGTGACTCGAGCAGCGCCAGCGCCCGGTCGCGCTCGAGGGCCTGGGGCGAGAAGGCGAAGGCCACGCGCACGTCGCGCCCCACCAGGTTGCGGACGCCGGCCCGGTCGCGCACGGGGCCCGGGGTCTGCTGGGTCACCTCGAAGGTGCGGAAGGTGTCGCGGTCGAGGGGGAGCCACAGGAGCTGCTCGGAGGTCTCGCCCTTGCCGGTGCCGTCGTAGTACTCGACCACGTGCGGCTCGCTGCCGAGGTCGCAGGCGGCCTCCAGCTCGTACCAGGTGTCGAAGCCGACCTGCTCGATCGGGCCCAGGATCCCCAATCCCCGGGCCTCGACCACCCGCAGCTCGAGGGGGTCCCCGTCCACGGTCAGGCGGAGCTGAGGGACCACCCGCTCGGCCAGGTCGGCGAGGTAGGCGTCCTGCTCGTCCTGCCGAATGACGCCGTCGCCGTCGCGGTCCATGCGCTTGAGCTCGCCCAGCCCCAGGAGGCTGGAGAAGCCCATGTTGAACTTGACCCGGATCCGGCGCGGGCGCAGGCGCAGCTCGCTCTGGGAGCCGACGCCCACCGCCACCACGTGGGCCCGGGCCGGGGCGGGCGCCCAGGCGAGGAGGAGCAGCAGGAGCGCGAGGGGCGCCTTGGGCGTCATGCCCCGGGCTCGACCTTGGTAATGCGGGCGTACTGCAGCACGAGGTCCTTCACCCCGAAGCGGTGCTGGTCGAAGCGGACCTTGGCCCGCCGCTTGTGCGCCGCCCCGGCGATCTCGAGCACGACACCATAGCCGAAGTGCTCGTGATGGACGCGGTCGCCTTTCCGCAGGGAGGACCCCGCCGGGGCGTCGGCGGCGGCCAGCGCGCTGGCGACGAGGTCGCCCGGCGTCTGGGCTGGCGGCCGGGCGGGGGGCGGCGCCTCGCCCGGGCTGGGGCGGCGCAGGGGCTGCTGCCAGGTGCGGCGCCTCCGGGGCCGCCTGCCCACGTCGCCGGCCGGCGGCTCGTCGACCCCCACGTCGTCCCAGGGGGTCGGGTCGGCGCCCCACGCGTCGGCGTCCGAGTCGGCGTAGCGGGCGTAGCCCCGCTCCACCTCGGCGGGGGCGCAGCCGGCCTCGAACACCTCCGGCGGGACCTCGAGCAGGAACAGCGACTGCCGCTGGGGGCGCGACTGGCCGTGGAGCGAGCGCCAGTTGGCGCGGGTCAGGGTCAGCTGCTTCTTGGCCCGGGTGATCGCCACGTAGGCCAGGCGGCGCTCCTCCTCGATCCCGCTGGGGTCCTCGAGGGCGCGGCTGTGGGGGAACAGCCCCTCCTCCAGGCCGATCACGAACACCGTGTCGAACTCGAGGCCCTTGGCCGCGTGGACCGTCATGAGGGAGACCTTCCCCTCGTCGGTCTGGTCCTCCTCGGCCGCCGACAGGAGCGCGACCTGCTGCAAGAAGCCCTGCACCCCGCCGGCCTCGGCGTCGTCCACGCCCGGCGGCGCGGGCACCTCCTCCGCCGTGGGCGCCGGCGCCGCGGGCGCGGCGACCGCGAACAGGGGGAGGTCGGCCAGCGACGGCGCGTCCTCGCCTTCGTCCGGCTCCTCCGGCTCGGGCTCCTCGCGCCGCGCCGCGAGCGGGTCGGGGAGGGGGGCCGGCGCGGGGACGCCGAACCGCCGGTCGAAGTCGTGGGCCCCCGCCACCAGCGCCTCGAGGTTGAGGGCCCGGTCCTGCTCCTCGGAGGGGGTGGCCGAGATCTGCTTCACGTAGTCGGCGTAGCTGGTCTCCTCGAGCACGGCCCGCACCACCCGCTCCACCGCTGGCTCGGCGGCGGCTCGCTCCCGCAGCCGCTCCAGCAGCGCAACGAACTGCCCCAGGCCGGCGCGCCCCTTGCCGCGGACCGCTGACCCCTCCGCCAGGGCGGCGGCGGCGGACACCAGCGAGCCCCCCTCCTCCTTGGCGTGCTCGCGCAGCTTGCCGATCGTCCCCTTGCCGATCCCCCGGGCCGGCACGTTGAGCACCCGCTGGGCGGCCACGTCGTCGTCGGGGTTGTGGATCAGGCGCAGGAAGGACAGCACGTCCTTCACCTCGCGCCGCTGGTAGAAGCCGACCGAGCCGACCACCCGGAAGGGCACCCGCCGCTCGAGCAGCCCCGTCTCGACGGCCCGCGACAGCGCGCCCACCCGGTAGAAGACGGCGATCTCCTCGGGGGGCACGCCCTCCTGCAGGCGCTCGCGCACCCGCCGCGCCACCCACCGCGCCTCCTCGTGCTCGTCCGCGGCCACGTGGAAGGCGAGGGGCGCCCCGTCGGGGCCCGTGGTGACCAGGTCCTTCTCGCGCCGCTCGGCGTTGTGGCGGATCAGCCCGTTGGCGGCGTCGAGGATCAGCCGGGTGGAGCGGAAGTTCTCCGCCAGGGTGACCACCTGCGCCTCGGGGTAGTCCTCCTCGAAGCGGAGGATGTTGGTAATGTCCGCCCCGCGCCAGCCGTAGATCGACTGGTCGGGGTCGCCCGTGGCGCACACGTTGCGGTGCTCCTGCGCCAGCAGCCGCGCCAGCTGGTACTGGGAGTGGTTGGTGTCCTGGTACTCGTCGATCAGCAGGTAGCGGTAGCGCTCGGCGAACAGGCGCCGGACGTCGTCCTGCTGCAGCAGCCGCACCGCCTGGACCAGGAGGTCGCTGAAGTCCATGGCGTTGCTGCTCTGGAGCAGCTCCTGGTAGTAGCCGTAGGCCCGCGCCGCGGCGGCGTCGAAGTCGGACACCGCGTCGGCCTCGAGGTCGCTCGGGCTCTTGAGCTGGTCCTTGGCCCGCTCGATCGCATACAGCACCTTGATCGGCGAGTAGACCTTGGGGTCGGTGCCGGTCTCGAGCAGCGCCTCCCGGATCGCCACCCGCTGGTCGGCGTCGTCGAGGATCGTGAACCCCGCGCCGTAGCCCACCCGGCCGGCGTAGCGCCGCAGCACCCGGGCGCAGAAGGCGTGGAAGGTCGACACCCACACCTTGGCGCCCCCGGTGAGGCGGGCGATCCGCTCCTGCATCTCCTGGGCGGCCTTGTTGGTGAAGGTGATCGCCAGGATCGAGCGGGAGTCGATCCCCTGATCGATCAGGTGCGCCACCCGGCAGGTAATGACCCGGGTCTTGCCCGAGCCGGCGCCGGCCAGGACGAGGAGCGGCCCCTCGCCGTGGACCACGGCGGCGTGCTGGGCGGGCGTCAGGTCCTGGAGCGGGTTCATGGTGGCGGCGTCAACGCTACCACCAGTGTGGTTCCTGGGGGGGCTTCGCCCCCGAGGCTGTCGCAATAGGGAGCCGCGGTCGCCCGGAGAG
>JAWLGW010000059.1:0-13715 GCA_041690735.1 Planctomycetota bacterium | reverse complement strand
CACCGGCGGCCCCGACGACGCCGAGCGGCGCGGCGGCGAGCACCGCGCCCAGCCCCATCGGGCTCGGCTCGGCGATGTGGGGGGTGCTGCGCGCCCCGAGGGCGATCGGCACGAGGGCGAGGGAGACGAGGATCGAGGCGAGCAGGAAGAGCTCGATGCCGCCGGGGTCGGCGGTGACGAGCAGGACCTGCCCGCCGCCGAGGCCGGCGGCGGTCACGATCGCGTAGAGGCCGAGGACCCGCCCGCGGGTCTCGTTCGTCGCGAGGTCGTTGAGCCAGCTCTCGACGACGACGTAGAGCCCGGCGACCGACAGCCCGGTCAGCGCCCGCACGAGCGACCAGGTGACCGGGTGGATCGTGAGCAGGTGGACGAGGACCGAGGCCGAGGCCAGCGAGGCCAGGGCGGAGAAGACCCGCACGTGTCCGACGGCGCGCACGACCGACGGCCCCCACCAGGTGCCGGCGACGAAGCCCACGTAATAGCTCGCGGCGACGATCCCGAGCGCGGCCTCGCTGAAGCCCTCGATCCCGCCGCGCAGGCTGACGAGGCTGCCCTGCAGCCCGCCGGAGAGCATCATGAGCAGCAGCCCTGCGAAGACGACCCCGGCGCCTGGGACCTGGTGGGCCTCGAGCGGCCCTCGGGCGGGAGAGCCGAGCGGGTGGAGGTCGGCGCGCGTGAGGCCCTGGCGGCGCTAGCGGACGACCCGCAGGCGGAGCCCCTGGAGATCGCGCAGCAGGCGGTGGCGGCCCTCGACCCCCTCGAGCGACCGCGCCTGGTCCCCGAGCTGATCCCGCTGCTCGCCCACCCCGACCGCGGCGCGCGGCGGTGGGCCCGCGAGAGCTGCCGGTCGCTCACCGGCCTGGACGAGCCGGGCGCGCTGCGGGCGTTCCTCGCCGACTACGAGGCGGTGCGGCGGATCGAAGGCGGCCGCCTGTTCGAGGAGCTGGAGCGCGTGCGCTCCCTGCTGCGAGATCCCTCCAGCTCGCGGCCCCTGCGCCGCCGCGCCCTCACCGCCCTCGGCCGGCTGCGGGCCGTCGAGGCGCTCCCCGACCTGCTGGAGGCCCTGGGGGAGGAGCCCGCCGCCTGGCGACGCGAGGTGTGGAGCCACCTCGTCGGGCTCGCCGGCGGCGAACCCGAGCCCTTCGACCCGGCCGCGACCGCCGCCGCTCGACACGACGCCCGGGCGGCCTTGCGCCGGTGGTGGTCCGAGCGCGGGGAGGCGCGGGTGCTCGAGGAGCGCGTCCGCCGGGCGGTCACCGACCTGTCGCTCCCCCACCGCGTCGCCGCGGCCGAGCGGGCGCTGCGCGCGATCGGCCCCCCCGCCCTGCGCGGCCTGGTGGACGGCCTCCGCAGCGACACCACCCGCGCCCGCGCGCACGCCCTCCTGGTCGAGCTGTCGGGCAAGGAGCTCCCGGCCACGGTGGAGGTGTGGCTGGACGCGCTGCAGAGCGACTGAGGGGGTCCTGCCGGGGCGTGAGCGCGCGAAATTTCACCCTCCCCTGACGCGCGCGGGGCGCCCACGCCCCGCAGCCTCAGCGAATCCCCCCGTCCCTGCGAGACTTGCTGCGAGCGCTCGCCGCGCTGTACCGAGGCCTTGGAGGGGCTGCAGCGGAGGGCAATCATCGGGGAAACGCCGGCCGGGCCGGCTCCACCCCCTTCCCCCGCGAGGCCCGCCATGGGTGCCTCCCTTCCTCCCATCCTCGTGACCGGAGCGCACCGCACCGGCACCACCTGGACCGGGCGAATGCTGTCCCTCCACCGGCAGGTCGGCTACATCCACGAGCCGTTCAACCCGGTGATCGACGGGGGGATCCACTTCCCCCGCGCCTACACCTACATCTGCGACGAGAACGAGGGCGCGTACCTCGAGGGCCTGCGAGACCTGATCGAGTTCCGCTACCGGGTGGGCGAGAACTTCGAGCGCTACGCTCGCACCAAGAAGTCGCTCCGCACCATGCTCACCCTGCTCGGCTCGACGCTGAAGCGGCGCCTGACGCAGGTGCGCCCCCTGGTCAAGGACCCGCTGGCCTCCTTCTCCTCGGAGTGGATGGCGCGGCGGTTCGACATGCAGGTCGTGGTGTGCGTGCGCCACCCGGCGGCCTTCGCCTCCAGCCTCAAGGTGAACGACTACCGCTTCCCCTTCGATCAACTCCTGGCGCAGCCGCTGCTCCTGCGCGACCTGTTGCGGCCGTTCCTGGGCGAGATCGTCGCCTACGCGGCCGATCCGCCGCCGATCGTCGATCAGGCCGCCCTGGTGTGGCGGATGGTGTACGCCGCCCTGGAGGCGTTCCACGAGCGCCACCCGGAGTGGATCTTCGTGCGCCACGAGGACCTGTCGCTCGACCCCGTGGGCGGCTTCCGCAGCCTGTACGAGCGCCTGCGGCTGCCCTGGGACGACCGGATCGAGGCCTCCATCCGCTGGCACAGCGGCGACGAGTCGGCGGAGGCGCCGCCCGGCCTGCGTCAGTTCACCAAGGTCCGCCGGGCGAGCGTGGACAACCTGCAGACCTGGCGCCGGCGCCTGACCGCGGACGAGGCCGCGCGCCTCCGCGACAAGGTCGGCCCGGCCGCCGAGCGCTACTACTCGGCGGGCGAGTGGGGCGACCCGACGGCGGCGCCTGCGTCCGCCAGCAGAGCCGCCGCCTGAGCCGCGATCGTGCTCAGGCGTCGAGCTCGGTCACCTCGGCGGCGTGCTTCTCGATGAACGCCCGCCGCGGCTCGACCTTGCTCCCCATGAGGGTGCTGAAGATCTGGTTCGCCTCCAGCATGCTGTCGTTGTCGAGGGCCACCTGCAGCAGGACCCGCTTGGAGGCGTCCATGGTGGTCTCGCGCAGCTCGTCCCAGTCCATCTCGCCCAGCCCCTTGTAGCGCTGGACCTCGACGCCCTTCTCGCCCAGGGCCCGCACCCGCTGCGGCAGGTCGAGCAGCGAGCGGACGTCCAGCTCGTCCTTCGACTTCTTGTCGCTGCCCCTGCCGAGGGTGAACCGGGGCGGCGGATCGCCCGCGCCATCGGGGGCCGGCGCCGGGAACAGCTCGTCCAGCGCGAAGCCCTGCTCCTCGAGCCGGGTCACCAGCGCCTCCAGCCGCTTCTTGTGGGTGAAGGTGGTGATCTCGACGTCTGCCCCCGGCCGCTCCTCGAGCGGGTCGGTGTGGCGCCACACCTTCAGCTCGGGCGCCGCCTCGACCGCCTGCTTCACCCAGGCGTCGAGCTCCTCCTCGGTGTAGACCGCGGGAGCCTTGCCCTTGGCGCCGTTGAGCCGCACGCGGGCGTACGGGAGGAGGCCGTCCTTGCGGCGGGCCAGGTACTTCTCCAGGGGCACGCCCTTCTTGGCCACCTCCTTGCCGAGCTGCTGCATCTCCTCCACCAGCTGCACCAGCTCCGCCAGCGCCTCGCCCGACAGCGGCTCGCGCTCGCCGCGGACCAGCTGCGCGCCGTCGAGGCCCAGGCCCAGCATGGCGCCCCGGTACTCCTCCTCGGTGAGGTGGTACGTCTCCTTCTTCTGCCCCTTGACCCGCGTCTTGAACAGCGGCGGCTGCGCAATGTACACGTGCCCCGCCCGCACCAGCTCGGGCATCTGACGGAAGAAGAAGGTCAGGATCAGGGTGCGGATGTGGCTGCCGTCCACGTCTGCGTCGCACATGATCACGATCTTGTGGTACTGCAGCTTGGCGAGGTCGAAGTCGTCGAGGATCCCGGTGCCGAGCACCTGAATGATCGTCGAGATCTCGTTGTGCCCCAGCATGCGGTCGTGGGTCGCCTTCCACACGTTGATGATCTTGCCGCGCAGGGGGAGGATCGCCTGGGTCTGGACGTCGCGGGCCTTGGTCGCGGTGCCGCCTGCCGAGTCACCCTCGACCAGGTACAGCTCGCACTCCTCGGGGTTGGTCGACTCGCAGTCCTTGAGCTTGGCCACCCCGCCGCCCCGCAGGGCGTCCTTGGCCTTGCGGGCCAGGTCCTTGGCCTTCTTGGCGGCGAGCCGCGCCTTGCGCGCCTGCATCGCCTTCTGCACCACCTTCTTCGCCTCGGCGGGGTTCTGCTCCCACCAGGCCTTGAGGTACTGGCCGACCACGTTCTGCACCACGCCGGCCACGTCGGAGTTGCCCAGCTTGGTCTTGGTCTGCCCCTCGAACTGCGGCTCGGGGACCTTGACCGAGACCACCGCCACCAGGCCCTCGCGGTAGTCGTCGCCCGACGGCCGCTCGTCCTTGCCCAGCTTGAGCGCCTTCTCGTTGTCCTTGAGCCAGTTGTTGAGGGTGCTGGTGAGGGCCGCCCGGAACCCGGTCAGGTGGGTGCCGCCCTCAATGGTGTTGATGTTGTTGGTGTAGCTGAGGATCGTCTCGTTGTAGGTGTCGTTGTAGGTGAGGGCGAACTCGACCTCGACCTCGCCCTGCGACTCCTCGCTGAACTGGCTCCGCTTGCTGCTGATCGGCTCGCGCAGCAGCGTCTCGTCCGCCTGCGCCATGTCCTCGACGAACTCCACGATCCCGCGGGGATAGTGGAAAGCCTCCTCGGTCTCCTCGTCGCCCCGCTCGTCGCGCAGCACGATCCGCAGGCCGGCGTTGAGGTAGGCCAGCTCGCGCAGCCGCTTGCCGATGATCGAGGCCTTGAAGCTCTGGGACTGCTTGAAGATCTCGGGGTCGGGGGCGAACGTGATCTTGGTGCCGCGCTTCTTGGAGGGGCCGAGCGTCTCCAGCTCCTTGGTGGTCTTGCCCCGCTCGAAGCGCATCCGGTAGGCCTTGGCGTCGCGGTACACTTCGGCCTCGAGCCACGCCGACAGCGCGTTGACGCACGACACGCCCACGCCGTGCAGGCCGCCCGAGACCTTGTAGCTGTTCTTGTCGAACTTGCCGCCGGCGCCCAGGCGCGTGAGGCACACCTCGAGGGTGGGCAGCCCCACCTTCTCGTGGATGTCGACCGGGATCCCCCGGCCGTTGTCGACGATCGTGATCGAGCCGTCGTCGTGGAGCGTGACCTGGATCTCCGTGCAGAAGCCCGCCATGGCCTCGTCGACGGAGTTGTCCACCACCTCGTTGACCAGGTGGTGGAGACCGCGCTCATGGACGTCACCGATGTACATGGCCGGGCGGACCCGGACGTGCTCGATGCCCTCCTTGAGCTGGATGCTCCCGGCGGTGTAGTCCGCTGCGGAGGTCGGCGTCGCCACCATCGGCTCCCCCTCTTGCTTGGTCGTTACCATGGGTTTCTTACCCCCGTAAGCCCCTGGAATTACGCCGCTTATTATCCCCTATCGGGGCCGATTTGGGGAGGGCCAAGGGCCGCCTACCTTGCAGCGCAAGTCCCGAATTGGCAGGCCCGAACGGTCGCGGAGTCGCGCCACCAGGGCCTGCTTGTGATACACGCCCAGCTCCTGCGCCAGGCCCGCCGAGGCGACCTCCACGGTGAGCAGGCCGCCCCGCAGCCCCACCAGGCGGGTCCGGGAGGCCTGTTGACGGCCCACCGCCTCCTCCCACACGGGCTGGAGCTGCTCGAGCCTTCCTTGCTTGCGCAGGCCCGCCTGGGCGACGACCCCGGCGATCAGGTCGCCGACGGCGGTCGGCTCCCGCCTGGCGCGCTGGGGCGCACCCTGAGCAGCGCCCTCTCGACCCCGCTTCGGCTGTGGAGAGCTCGGGTGGAACGCCCCTCCGCGAGCACCGTAACCAGCCATTACACAGAGCCTTCCGTCGTCAGGTCGTTCATGTGGAGAGCGCGTCGAGAGAGGCGGAGAGTCCGGCGGCTGAACCCGACCCAGACCCCCAGCAGGGCGCCCTCGAGGTCGCCGCCAGCGCCCGCTCAGCCCGCCAGGTTGAGCGGCATGACCAGGTACACGTAGCTGGTGTCCCCCGCCCGCTCGCGCACCACCGCCGCCGACCGTCCGTCCTTGAGCTCGAGGACGAACTCCTCGACGTCGAGCACCTTGAGGACGTCTGCGAAGTAGGCGGGGTTGAAGCCGATCTCCAGCGGGTCGTAGGGGAAGTCGAGGGGGAACGCGATCCGGCTCTCTCCCACCTCGGGGACCCGGGAGGTGAGCTCGAGGCCCTCGCGCCCGAACACGAAGCGGACCGCCTGGCTGTCCTTGGTCCCCAGCAGGGAGGCGCGCCGCAGCGCCAGCAGGAAGGACTCGCGGGCCACCTTGAGCTGCTTGTCGTGGTCCTTGGGCAGCACCTCCTCGTAGGGCGGGAAGTGCCCCTGGATCAGCCGGGCCGAGACCACGGCCGACGCGGTGCGGAAGTGGACCTGCGAGGCCTCCACCGCCACGTCGACCGTCTCCTCGCTGCTGCCGATCAGGCGCTGCAGCAAGGTCATGCCCTTGGTGGGCACCACCACGTGGACCGGCTGGTCGACCTCGAAGTCGAGGGATCGCTGGCACAGGGCGAGGCGCTTGCCGTCGGTCGCCACCAGGTGGACCCGGCTTCCCTTGAGGTCGAGGAGCACGCCGTTCATGGCGTAGCGGGTCTTCTCGGGATGGGTCGCGAAGTGGGTCCGGCGGATCATGTCCACCAGGTCGGAGGCCTTGAGCTGAAACGTCCCCTCGGTGGGCCACGCGGCCAGCTCGGGGAAGTCCTGCGGGTCCTCGCCCATGACCTGGAAGCGGGCGTCGCCGGTGGTGATCGTGCAGCCGGCCCGATCGTCGGTCGCCACGTCGACCTGCTCGCCCGCCAGCTCGCGCAGGATCTGCTGGAACCGGCTGGCGTTGACCAGCACCTTGCCGTCGGCCCCGATCTCGACCTGCTCGATCCGCACCCGGATCGACACCTCCATGTCGGAGCCCGTGACCTCGAGGATCCCGTCGTGCCCGTCGAGGAGCAGGTTCTGCAGCACGGGTCGCGTGCTCTTGGCCGGCGCCACCGAGGCCGCCAGGCTGATGCACTCCGCCAGGTCCTTGGCGTCCCCCCGGAACGCGAGGCAGTCGGTCTGTTGGGCAACCACGCTCATGAGACTCTCCCGCGAGGCGTGTGGGTGGGGCCTCGCTCAGGCGCTTACTCTACGGCGCTCCTCCGACAGGCCCGCGATGGGCGCGGCGGCGGCATGGGTCGGCGCCGTTTGGGTCCTTTTCGGGTGGAGGCGGTCGGGCGTCGGGTGATCGAGTGCGCCGCGAACGAGCGCCATTCTAGCCCCGCGGCCGGTCGGCCCCAACAGGAAAACCGCCGCTCGGAGGATGGCAGCTGCCGGTCCTCGCTCGCGCCTCGGGCGCGCTCTTCCTCTTCCCTTCAGAGAGAGAATTCTTCTTCTCTCTTCTCTCTTGGTGTACTCCATTTGGTGGAAAACCACGGCGCGATCCGCGCGAGCCCAGTCACCGTGAGGGCTGCGGGCCCGAACCATCGCCGCCGACATCCCGGATCCATCGTGGGACGTGCGCGGGAAGGGGTCCCGATGCTCCACGTCTCTCGACGATGGCCGGGGAGGCCGCGGCGATGGTTCCCCGACCCCTCCCGACTCCTCGAAAGGCGCGGCCGAGTTCCCCACGTCGGCTCCCGGAGCAGGTCCCAGGGGGACCGAAAGCTCCTCCGAGCCAGTGCCACGCGGGCCTCACGACTGCTCCCCGCCTCGTTGAAAGCGGCTTCGTCACGAAAGCGTACGAGAGGGCGGCGCCGGCTGTCGCTTCCCGCGGGCTCCGCTCCCTGGATCATCGACTCACCACGGAGGGACAGAGGACACAGCGCGCAGCACAGAGGACGCCTTGGCCTGCGAGAGGTGGGACGTGACGTGCCTGGCAGGGCCGGTTCGCTCGAGAGCGTCATCGCTCGCGAGCCGGGCGCTGGTACACGGAGGCGGCCCCAGAGGCGCCTCGAGGGAGCCTGTGGGGCCGCATGGGCAGCGAGGGGGTCTCGGTCGGGTCAGCGGGACTGGTTGCGGGTCGTCCTGGCGTCGCGCTTGAGCTCGTCGACCAGCTGGGCGATCTCGGGCTCCTTCTTGGTCCGCTCCTCGATCCGCTCGATGGCGTAGATCACGGTGGTGTGATCGCGGCCGCCGAAGTGGGCGCCGATGTCGGCGAGGGTCAGGTCGGTCAGCTCGCGGGCGAGGTACATGCAGACCTGCCGGGGGAAGGCGATCCGCTTGGTGCGCTTCTTCGACTGCATGTCGGAGAGCTTCACCTTGAGCCGATCGACGACCGCCTGGCAGATGTCGCTCATCTGCACCCGCGTGATCTCGCTGCCCACGATGTCCGCCAGGGTCTGCTGGGCGAAGGCCAGGTCGATGGGGCGGTTCATGAGCGAGGCGGTGCCGACCAGCCGGTTGATGGCCCCCTCGATCTCGCGGATGTTCGAGTCGATCCGGGCGGCCAGGAAGTTGACCACGTCGTCGTCGAGGCGGTAGCCCTTGGCCTCGCCTTTCTGCTTGATGATGGCGGCCCGCGTCTCGAACTCGGGCGGGTCGATCCGGGCGACCAGGCCCCACTTGAACCGCGACACCAGGCGGTCCTCGAGGGTCGGGATCTCGCTGGGGGCGCAGTCGGCGCTGAGGATGATCTGCTTCTGCGAGTTGTACAGCGTGTTGAAGGTGTGGAAGAACTCCTCCTGGATCCGCTCCTTGTCGGCCAAGAAGTGGATGTCGTCGATCACCAGCACGTCGACGTTGCGGTACTTGTAGCGGAACTGCTCCAGCTCGCCGTCCTTGACCGCCTCGATGAACCGGTTCACGAAGTCTTCGCACGACAGGTACAAGATCTTGGCGCGCTTGTGGCCGGTGCGCTTGATCAGGGCGTGGCAGATGCCCTGCAGCAGGTGGGTCTTCCCCAGCCCGACCGCGCTGTGGATGAACAGCGGGTTGTAGGTCTGGCCGGGGGTCTCGGCCACCGCCAGGGCGGCGGCGTGGGCCAGCCGGTTGTTGGGGCCCACGATGTAGAAGTCGAAGGTGTAGTCGTCCTTGAGTTGAATGCTGGAGTCGAGCTCCAGCAGCGGCTCGGGCGACGTGGACCGCGGCGGCGGCGGGGGTTCGGCCGGCGCCGGGAGCGGGTCGGTCTCCTCCGACTCGTCCATCAGCTCGGTGAGGATCAGCTCAGGGGTCAGGTCGCGCTCGTACGCCTGACGCACGGCGAGGGCGAGGGTGTGGATGAGGTCGCTGCTCTCGATCCACTCCTTCACGAACTTGTTGGGCGTGCCGATCCGGATCACGTCGTCCTCGACCTCGAGCAGCTCGAGGTTGCGGAACCAGGTCTCGAAGATCGGCTTCTTGGTCTGTTCCCGGACGAGGCCGAGCGCCTTGTGGAAGGGGGACTCGAGGTTTTCGGTCTGCGATACGGGCAACGGCTCCCCCCGACCGCTCTCGGTCTGGCGATGGTCTGTTGCAGATCTGTTGCTGGGGCGTCGAGGCAGGACGATGCAGGTCGTGATGGCCGCCCAGACTAGCAGGGCTCCTGCGCCGATGCCAGCGGTTTCCTCGTCCGGCCATCGCCCGCAAACCCGCATGTTTGGTGCCTTTCAGGGCGGTTGCGCTCGTCCGCAACCTCGGCTACGATCCGCCGCCAGCGCCCTTCCTGGCATCCGAGGCGGCCGGAGACGGCGGGGGAAGATGGTCCGAGTCGAGCTCTCCCGCCTGGTGCTCAACGAGCGCTCCGAAGAGCAGGTGGTGTGCCTGCGAGAGATGGGTGGAGGGCGCGAGTTCCCCATCGTCATCGGGCTGTTCGAGGCCCTCGCCATCGACCGCCTCCTCAAGGAGATGCTCGCCGAGCGGCCCCTGACGCACGACCTCCTGGCGGCGGTGCTCAACCAGCTCGAGGCGCGCCTGGAGTACGTCTTGATCGACGACCTGCGCGACGAGACGTACTATGCGAAGCTGGTCTTACAGCGGGACGAGCGGCAGGTGACGGTCGACGCGCGGCCGTCCGACGCGCTCGCCCTGGCCCTCAAGGAGGAGGTGCCGATCTTCGTCGCCGATCGGGTTATGAACACGGTCTGCTCGAGCTGACGAGGATACTCACATCTTCTACAGGGTGTGTTGAAACTTGAAGAGCGGCTGCCGGGGCGTCCCCGGGGGTCGCGCTTCGCCAGGGAGGGTTGGCAGAGCGGTCGAATGCACCTGATTTGAAATCAGGCGTCCCTCCGGGGACCAGGGGTTCAAATCCCTTACCCTCCGTCCGATCTCGCGCCGCGCGCTTGCGCGCGCAGGTGCTCCGGCTAGAATGGCGCCGCCCTCGCGAGGGGGCAGGCCACCAAGGAGAGATGGCAGAGCGGTCGATTGCGATGGCTTGCTAAGCCATTGAGTGGGTATTACCTGCTCCGGGGGTTCGAATCCCCCTCTCTCCGTCCACGCCGCACGTCCTCCCCTGGGGGTCGTGCGGCGTTTCTCATCCGTCACGGTCCGGGGGTCGGCCCGGCCGGCGGGCAGGCGGTGGGCGTGGGCGGGACAGGTCGCTGGACAGGGCGCTGGCTGCGGGGGGTCGCCGCGGCGGGGGTCGCGCTGCTGGCGACCGGGTGCGTGGAGCGGATCCTGGTCGTGCGCTCCGATCCCCCGGGGGCCCTGGTGATCGTGGACGGGGTCGAGGCCGGCGAGACCGGCGCCGAGCGCCCCGTGATCCTCCCCTTCGAGACGTACGGGACTCGGGTGGTGACCGTCCGCAAGCCCGGGTTCGTGCCGCGCCGGCGAGAGGTGCCGCTCGACCCCCCCTGGTACCAGTACCCGCCCCTCGACCTGTTCTCCGACCTGCTGTGGCCGGGCACGATCGAGGACGTGCACGAGGTGGAGCTCCGCCTGGAGCGGCGACCGACCCCCGCGGCCGACCCCGAGGCCCTGATCGAGCGGGCCGAGCACTTCGGGGACACCATGGAGCGGCGCCCATGACTTCAGAGCCGGTGACCTCGGACCAGGTGACGCCCGAGCAGGTCCTGGCCCGGGACGCGGCCCGCTTCGGCGGCCGACGGGTGACCGTGTGGGGCCTGGGGGTGTTCGGCGGCGGCGTGGCCGTGGCGCGGTTCCTGGCCCGGGCGGGGGCCGAGGTGCGGGTCCTCGACCGCAAGTCGGCACAGGAGCTGGGGCCGTCGGCCGCGGCCCTGGCCCGCCTCCCGAACGTGACCCTGGGGCTGGGCCGCGACCACCAGCCGGAGGACTTCCTCGGCGCCGACCTCGTGGTCAAGAGCCCGGCCGTCCCGCCCACCAGCCCCTGGCTGGCGGAGCTGGCGCGGGCGGGCGTCCCCTGGACCAGCGAGCTGACCCTGGGGGTGGAGCGGCTGGGGGAGCTGGGGGTGCCCTTCGCCGTGGTCACCGGCTCCAAGGGCAAGTCGACCACCGCCAGCCTGGCGGGGGCCATGCTCGGGGCGCCGGTCGCCGGCAACAACGAGCGGCCGCTCCTCGACCTGCTGTTCCCGCCCGAGGTCGAGCCGCCGCCGGCCGCGCCGGCGGCGGTGGTCCTGGAGGTCTCGTCCTTCATGGCGCACGCCCTGGAGCACGCCCGCCGCGCCGGCGCGCGCCTGCCGGCGCCGGCGGCGCTCGCCTACACCAGCCTGTCCCCCGAGCACCTCAACTGGCACGGCGCCGTCGAGGACTACTACCAGGCCAAGCTGTCGCTCCTCGACCTGCGCCCCGCGCAGGTGGTGATCCCCGGCGCGGATCCCGAGCTGTCGCTGCGGGTGCCGCCGCGGCTGGGCGAGGCGGAGCTGGTGTGGGTGGCGACCGGCGACCCGGCGCCCGCGCCCGAGCCCGGGGCGGACGGCGTCGTCGCCCTCGAGGGGGGGCGGGCGGTCGAGCGGCGCCGGGGCGCTCCGCCGCAGCCGCTGTTCGAGCAGGGGGCCCTGCAGCTGCTGGGGCCCCACAACATCCACAACGCCCTGACCGCCGCCGCGGTGGCCCGGGCGCTGGGCGCCTCACCAGCGACGATCGGGCAGGGGGCGGCCACGTTCGAGGCCTTGCCCCACCGCTTGCAGACCGTGGCCCGGCGAGCGGACGGGGTGGCCTTCGTCGACGACTCCACCGCCACCACCCCCGAGGCGGCGATCGCCGCTCTGCGCGCGGCCCGTCCGCCGGTCGTGCTGCTCGCGGGCGGCTCGGACAAGGGGGCCGACTACGGCGAGCTCGGCCAGGCCGCGGCCGGCGCCCACACCGTGGTGTGCCTGGGGGAGGTGGGGGAGCGGATCGCGCGGGCGGTCGAAGCCGCGCGGGCGGCGGGGACCGGAGAGGCTGCGGTGGTGCGCGCCGCCGGGAGCTTCGAGGAGGCGTTCGCCGAGGCGGCGCGCCGCTGCCCGCCCGGCGGGACCGTGCTGCTGTCGCCAGCGGCGGCGAGCTACGACATGTTCCCCAACTTCAAGGCGCGGGGGGAGCGGTTCGCCGCCTTGGCCCGCCAGGCCTGCCTGCCGTAGCGCGGCGATGCGCGCGCACGGGCGCGCGCTCGCGACTCGCGGGGGAGGGCGCCGGAGCGGCGCGACTTGCGGGGCGGGCCTCTCCTTGCTGAGCGGCGAGGAGACCCCCGGACGCTCTCGCCATGGCCACCGACACCGAGACCATCCGCGCCGCCGCGCATGCCCCTCGCACGCAGCGCTTCCTGTCCCGCTTCGGGGAGCGACTGCGGCGCCTCCCGGCTCACGGCGTCACCGAGCTGCTGCGAGCCCTCTCTCGCGACGAGTACGAGGACTTCGTGGTGGAGTTCCCGCTCCTGCTCGTCCTCGGTCAGACCCTCCCGCTGGACCCGGCTCATGCCGCCGCCTGGGGCGAGCTCGGGCCCGGGTCGCTCCTCGCGCTGCGGCTGCCGGCCCTCCTGCAGGAGGCGGTGGAGGAGCTCCGCTGCGAGGCGGAGCGCGTGGAGGACCCGCGGCTGCGGCTGGGGGTGCGAACCCGCCGCATCCACGCGCTGCAGCGGCGTTGCACCCGGCTGCTCCGTCTGCTGGAGGCCTTCGGCGGCGCCTCCTGGGAGGGGGGCGGGGCGGGCGGCGCGCGCGCGCGGGGGCGCGACGCCGGGCTGCGGGGACGCATCGCCGCCCTCGGCGTCAACCCGCCCAGCGCCACCGCGGCGGCCGCGCTGCTCCGCAGCCCCGCCCGCACCAGCGCCGGTCGTCGGGCCCTCGTGACTCGCGCCGCCGCCTTCGCGGCGCAGTTCGAGCGCGGCTGGCTGGAGGCGATCGCCCGCGACGACCTGTACGGGGTGCTGATCCAGATGCCGGCGGACCTGTTCGAGCGGTTCGTGGCCGGCGCGGCCTCCCTCGGCGCGCTCCGCCGCGAGCAGCCCCTGGAGCTGGGCCCCCCGGGGGACGCCGACTGGAGCCGAGCCCGTCGCATGCAGCGGAGCTTCGCCCGCGGCGGCGCCCTGCACGACGACCTGCCCCGCGTCTGCCTGGCCGCCGCCCAGCGGGTGATCGCGCACCTCGAGGTCAGCGCGGCCGACACGACCTCCTCGGCCGCGGCGCTGGCCGAGGAGGCGCGGTTCGTGGCGGAGCGCCTGACCCGGTGGGTCGCCGCCCTCCAGGCCGCCGAGCTGGTCGCCTTCGGCCCGGCCGACCTCGGCCTCCCGCTCGCGGAGTAGCGCGCCGATCGCTCCCGTTGGAGGGGGCGCGCGGCGAGCCTCGCCTGCGCGACCTCCCTCCGCCGCGTCCTGCTCCGCGGCCGAGCACCGCGCGCCGCGTCGCCCTCCGCTCGCGCGGACGCGGCGGAAGCCCCGAGGCTGTCGTAATAGGAAGCCGTGTCGCCCGAAGAGATCGAACACGGAATATCAACAGCAAACAGAGAATGGGAACAGGGAATGGCTCCGCTGTAGGCAACGCAGTTAGGTCTCGGAGGACGAGCCGGTCGC
>JAWLGW010000058.1:0-13772 GCA_041690735.1 Planctomycetota bacterium | reverse complement strand
TGCGTCCTCCGCGATCTCTGCGGTTCGATTCTCTCCGAACCAATGGATTTGATGGTGGATTTCAGTATCAGGACACCAAACGGCAAACGGCAGTTGCACCTCCGCTTAGCTCTTGAACGACTTCCGCTTGGTCGACAGGGCGGCCGTGCCGTTGATCTTGGCGGCGCGGTCCTTGGAGTCGGTCATGGGCGTCTTGCCGTAGGTGTGGCGGATCTCCAGGAACATGTCCACCAGCGCCAGCTCGTCGGCGTCGGTCCACTTGGCGGGGTCGGTCTTGCTCGGGTGCTTCTTCTTGAAGGCCGCGATCGCCTTGTCGGCCACCGGCTTCACGTAGGCCGGGCGGTTGACGTTGAGGTCGAGCAGGTGGGCGACGCTGCGCTCGCTGGTGAAGTAGGCGCCGATGCTCCCGGGGTAGAACTTGTCGATCCGGTCCGAGAGCGCCGCCAGCTGGATCTGCTGGAACTTCTCCACGTAGCCCGAGCGCCAGCAGCAGTAGGCCACCAGCAGCGAGGTGGTGGAGATCGGCAGGGCCTCGCCGTCGACCTTGAGGGTGGTGCCGTCGACGTCGACGCCCACGTCGGTGAAGTACTGCGCGAACAGCTGCGGCTGCTCCGCCTTGTACCTCGCCAGCAGCTTCTGCAGGTTCTTGCTCTCCTGCGTCCACTGGGCGGTCCCGTGGGTGAGGTAGGCGTTGTCGTAGGCCTGGGTGTCGACGAACGCGCCCTCGTTCTGGCTCACCGCCGCGCTCACCTTGAGGCGCGACGCCTGCCCGGCGGCGGGCGTCGTGCGCGGCCGGTCCTTCCCGTTGTACTGGGTCGTCATGCCGTAGCGGGAGCCGTACTTGGTGATCTGGGCGAACGGCTGGTCCTCCGCCTTGCCGTCGACCTCGGCGTAGACCTTGGTGCCCTTGTGCGCCGCGTTGGCCAGCTCCGCGTGCTCGACGTACTTCTTGCCGTCGCCGTCCTTGATGAAGAAGTTGACCGGCCCGCTGGGCGGCGGCATGCGGCGGGTGGTCGCCGCCAGCATGCGGCCCACGTGGCACTTGGCGGGGTCCACCCGGCCGCCGGCGCTCTTGAGCTTCTCGGTGTGATCCCCCACGCCCTTGGTGGTCTTGTTGGAGCCCCGGTACTTGACGGCCGTGATCGTGCCGGCGGCGTCGCGCACCCAGTCCAGGAAGATCACGCTGTGCCCCGAGTCGTCGGTGCGCCACAGCTGCATGAAGTCGCCCGGCTGCGCGTCCTGGAACGGCACCTTGACCCCGATCCCCAGGGCGGGGAGGGCGCGCGCAGGCATCTCGTGGTTCGTGCTGCTGCCGAACCACAGCCCCTTGAACGAGCGCACCTGCTTGACCGTCTTGCCCTCCAGGAGGCCGTTCGCCTTGGCCACCTCGAGCGCCACCCAGCAGGTGAACCCGCAGCAGTGCGAGCGGCCCTCCGAGGCGCCCAGGATCGTGGAGCCCTGCCACTTGAAGGTCTCGGGCGCGCCGTGGTACCCCTCCGGCGCCGGGTCGGGCCAATAGTAGCCGCCGCCGGACTTGCTGTTGGCGACCTCGATCACCTTCGCGTTGAGGTCGGCCCCCGAGACGGCGGGCACCACCTCGGCCGCCTCGATCTCGCCCTTCCCCACCGCCGGCGCGGTGTCCTTGGCGCCCGCCCGAGGCGGGAGGATGTCGGTCCGCAGGGGGGTGAAGCGGGTCTCGTCGTAGTCGATCACGGCGGCCAGCGGCTCGTCCTTGTGGATCGCGCCGCAGGCGAGGCCCACCACGCCGCCCACGTGGAAGCCGCTGAGGGGGAACCCGAAGCCCTTGGAGAAGCTGCCGTCCTCGGCCAGTGAGGTGGTGACCAGGTGGTAGGAGACGGGCGCGTCGTCTGACCAGGCCCGCATGGCGCCCATGAGGTACAGCGGCACCTCCAGGCCGGGGGCGAACCCCGAGATCCGGCCCGAGATCGTGTGCCACCCCAGGGTGGCCTCGTGAGCGAGGCTCTCCAGGCGGGGGAACGGCACGTCGGTGATGAGGGCCGGGTCCTCGTACACCGTCAGGACCTGGGGCTCGTCGTCCGCCTGCTGGCGGGGGACGAGCATGGCGACCCGGCACCCATACTCCAGCGCGCCGCTCTCCCCCACCTGCCGGTAGGTGAACGCCGGAGGGCCCTCCACGTCGGCGCAGCCGATCCGCCACTGCTGCGGCGCCCGGTCGTCGTCGAACCAGAACAACTCGTGCTCGACGGCGCTGCCGCTCGCCGCCTCGTCGGCGTCCGACTCGAACAGCTGCACCATGAGGTTGCCCGACGCGAAGGCGCCGGTGGTGACCGGCGTGACCGTCACCACGGTGCCGATCTTGCAGCCGGTGGTGCGCGACACCCGCACGTGCGCCTGGTTGTCGAAGGTGATCCGGCCGGGCTCGATCCGGGCCGGCTCGCAGTAGGGGAACCGCGGCGTCACCAGGATCCCGAGCGACCCGCTCCCCACCAGCCCCAGGGACACGATGTCGATGTCGAGCGTCACGCTCGCCGACTCGCCGTCCACCGCCAGGGTGCACACCGTGCGCGCCTCCCGGCTGGAGGCGTCCTGCTGGATCATGAACGAGACGTCGCACACCAGCCCCGTCGGCAGGTTCTTGCAGCTCCCGGTCAGCTCCAGGCGCGTCGTGAGCTGGTTCAGCTCGGTCTGCTCCGGCTCGAGGGTCAGCTCCGCCCGCGGGATCGCCCGCAGCTTGAAGGCGGTCTGGAAGCCTGGGGTCAGGGTGACGGCGGCGCCCGGGTCGGCCATGAGCTCTCCCCTACTCCGTCTGCATCTTCTCGCCGAGGTCGGCCCCGTCGGGGGACTGCAACGGCTCGGGCTCGAGGGTCTCGGGCTGGGCGGTCTTCGCCGGCTGCAGCGAAGGCGCCCCCCAGTTATCGGGGCGGTAGAACTCGACCTCGAAGTCCTGCGCGCCGTCGGCCGGGAAGTGCTCGGCGAAGGTGGTCCGGTCGAAGCGGGCCTCGACCCGGCCGTTCCCGTCGGGGCAGCCCGAGCCGTCGATCTTGAAGCTCTTCTTGGTCGACTTGTTGTAGCCCATGTTGGCGACGGTGAACTCGGCGGCCTCCGCCAGCGCCTCGACCTCGGCGCCGTCCTTGAGGACCCGCACCTTCACCCCCTTCCCGGGCGGCACGAACGGGGCCTGACAGGCGGCGACGATGAACCCGGGCGTGTCACCTTGCGCCAGCACCTCCGCCTCCTCCAGGCGCGGCGTGGTGTCGCGGCGCTCCTGGGCGGCGGGGACCGTGGTCTCGATCTCCGCGAACACGACCTTGCCGGCGGTGGTCTTGGCCTCGAAGGTCTTCTCGCCGCCCAGCTGCGAGTAGGGGAAGGACGCCACCAGCAGCGCCGACACCGCCCGGTCGCGCCCCTGCCCGGCGTCGTTCTTGAGCTTCTGCACGATCCCCTTGTCGCCGCCGCCGATCGAGAGCTTCGGCTTGGCCGCCTTCCAGTCCTCGTACGTCCCCCCGCACAGCTCGACGCTGACCAGCACCGCGCTGGGCCCCAGCTCGAAGGTGAAGGCCCCGAAGCTCACCTTGATCAGGTGCGCGCAGGGTCCGTCCGTCCAGGCGCCCGCGATCTCACCGCCGCTGGCCGAGTCGAGCTCGGCGCGGTCCTTGGGGACCACCGCCCGGCCCACCTCCTCGTCGTAGTCCTCCCCGAACCAGCCGCCGTTGGGGGCGAACAGGCCGAAGGAGACGGCCAGGACCTCGCCGTCGCCGAGGGCGTCGAGGGCCTCCGCGTGCAGGGCGCGGAGCGCGCCCGCCGGGTCGAGCTCGGCCACCAGCGTCCCCGGGCCGTCGGTCACCGGCGCCGGCACCCGGGCCTCGACCCCCTTCTTGTCGGCGCGGGCCGCGACCTCGCACCCCTCCCACCGGGCGGCCTCGGCGCCGCCCTGCAGGGCGCTCAGGGCCTCGCTCGCCTTGTCGAGCAGCGCCTGCGCCACCTCGTCGGTGGCCTGGCCGTAGTCGCGCACCACCGCCGACAGACCGTCGGGCGCCACCGACAGCACCTTGAGCCCCCGGGCGTACTTGATGCGCACGTGGTTGAGCAGCTTGATCAGCTTGTAGCTCACCTGCTTGGCCTTCACGGCGCCGCCGAAGAACTCGCTGGCGACGAAGAAGTCGGTCCTGGAGCTGCCGCGGGGGTCGGGGAGGCGTGTGCCCGAGCTGCGGGCGCCGGTGAGGATCTCGCCGGTGGCGTCGAACTTGAGGCCGCGCGAGTCGTAGCCGCCCTCCTTCACCACGCGGGTCGCCTGGACCGGCACCGCCAGGCAGGCCTCCTCCCAGGACGGCTCGCTCGCCTCCCCGACCGGCACCGCGGCGGTGCGGAAGGTGACCCAGGCCTCGAGCCGCTCGGGGGCGTGGGCGGTGAAGGGGATCTGCCAGCGGTAGCGACCGTCCTTGAGCCGCTCCGGGGGGCCCACCGTGCCCATCTCGGGCCGGGCGATCGTGACCTGGTTGGGGAGGGGCGCCTCGGAGGAGGCGCCTTCGTGGCCCTTGATCTTGAGGGTCCAGGGCCCGCCCCACCCGGCCAGGGCGGCCGGGGCCACGACCACGCCGTTCTCGGCGCGCATCGGCCCGACCTCGATCGGGTCGACCCCCTCGCGCTCGATCAGGAAGGTCACCAGCGGCGCCGCCTCGCCTACGGCGTACGAGCGCAGCACGGCCAGCGCCTTGATGTCGGCGCCGTACGGGAGCGCCTCGGGGTCGGCCTCGCCCGCCAGCCACCCGAAGTGGACCGGCTCGTCCGAGGTCCCGTCGCCCTGGTAGGGGTCCCACGAGCTGATCAGGCGCGCCTTCTTGGCGACGAGCAGGGTGTTGAGCACCCAGGCGCCGGTGATCGGGTGCACGTAGTCGAGGGCGCCCTCGGCGTCGGGCAGCAGCCCGTCGCTGCCGAACAGCGAGGCCCCCTCGCCGCACACGGCCACTTCGCGCGGCTGGCCCTCGGCGGGGGCGTCCCCTGGCGCCCACCAGGCGAGGTTGCGGTAGTAGGGCTGCAGGTCGGCGAGGTGCTCGAACCGCGCCCGCACCGCCTCCTCCACCGCCGTGAGGGACATGTCGGACTTCCGCCGCAGCACCACGTTGCGCCACCGGTGCGGCAGGAGCGAGGCCAGCGCCGCCTTCTGGTGGTCGAGCGCCTCCGGCGGCTCGAGCTCGGCGTCGAGGAAGAAGCCCTCCGCCTCGAGGTGGACCTTGGTCGCCGCCGCGGGCACCTGGATCGTGAAGGTCCACGACTCGCCGGCCTGGTCGAGGGTGATCGTGCCCTCGTCGGGGAGCTCCTCGCGCGGCTCGAACCACACCCGCAGCTGGACCGGCTCGGCCGAGGGGTCCCAGGCCTCACCGGCGAAGTTCTCCAGCTCGAGGGTCAGGGGGTAGGTCAGCTCGCCCGGCACCGCGGGGACCCGCTCCGCGCCGCCCGCCGCCTCCGCCCGCGCCTCCTCGACGGCGGTGGCCACCGTGAGCGGCTCGCCCTCCTCGCGCCCCGCCCACTCGGCGTCGTCAGCCCCTTGCGCGGCGAAGGCGTACACCGAGCGGCGGCTGGCCAGCTTGAGCAGCGGCCGCTCGAAGTTCCACACCCCGAACAGCCCGTCCTTGCCGTCCGACTCCTGCCCGCACACCGGGTCGCGCTCCCCCTCGGGGAGGAGCGCCTTGAGCTTCTCGGTCAGCTGCTGTCCGTCGTAGCGGTTCTCCGGCTCGCTGGCCTCGACCGGCTCGCCGAAGCTCAGGCCCAGCTCGTCCTCCGCCAGCTGCAGGAGCTCCTTCACGCCGGCGTCGGCCGGCGCGAACAGCTCCCAGTGGAGGAACCCGCTGGAGACCTCCAGGCAGCCCGCGTGCGGCTCGACGTAGCCCAGGACCTCCCCCGCCCCGACCGCCAGCAGGGGGTTCGAGAAGGTGACCACGTCCCCCGCCCGCAGCCCTCCAGGGCCTGCGAGACGTCGGCCGGCGCCGGCCGCACCACCGCGCACACCGCCCGGCCGGAGCCGAGGTCCACCTCCTGCTCCTTGCCCCCCTGCAGGATCGGCACCTTGCCCGAGGCCTGCGTGTCGGTGAGGTCCTGGGCCACCCACAGGCACTCGCCCGGGGCGTGGTTGGGGCTGTTGGCGGTGACGACCTGCCCGTGGTTGAGGTTGGAGAGCTGCTTGAACCAGCCCACCTGCTGGTAGCGGTCTCCCTCCAGCGCCTCCCACCCGGGCGGGGCCAGGTGCATGTACATCGTGTACAGGGCGTGGGTCGGCGGCTCCTCCTCGTCGTTCACCGGCTGGAGCTCGTGGCGGATCACCACGAACCCGAGGTGGTTCCCCAGCAGTTGATAGCCGGGGGCGTCGTACCGCGGGAGCCGGGCCGCGACCACGTACCCCGGCGCCAGGGCGTGCACGGCCGCCGGCCAGGCGGGGCGCGGCGGGGCCGGCTCCTCGCCCTCCGCCGGCTGCGTGCGCACCTCGGCGGGCGGCGGGGTCAGGTGGACGCCCGAGTGGAGGTTGCGGCGCACGCCCAGGGGGAAGAACCCCCCGTGGCCGATCTCATTGGCGTGGTAGCCGTCCACCGGCCCGATCGCCGCCTTGCCCCGCTTGAAGGGCATGGTGATGAACCGGAACTCGGCCGGCCGGAAGTCGTGCTTCTGCTTGATCAGCCCGTCGGGCACCAGCCCTAGCGGCTTGGTGCTGCAGTACGCCTTCCCGCCCCAGGCGTCGTTGCAGTCGAGCACCAGGCGGTGGGTGTCCTTGCGATCGACGCTGCCCGGCGCCTTCCAGTACTTGTGGGGTTTGCCGCCGGCGGCCTTGACCTCCTCCGCGTACCTGTTGGAGACGGTGGTGTAGTCCTGATAGAGGAACGACGCCCGCATGAGGTACAGCGACCCCTTGGCGGCGTTCCAGTTGCCCCCGATCACCGAGTAGAAGCAGTGCTTGCGGCTCCACTTGGATGGGTCCTTGCCGGGCGCTGCGGTGTGCGTGTGGAAGGACACCCCGGTGGCGGGGTCGGCCACCAGGATCCACAGGGCGTCCCCCTCCTTGTCCGTGAGGCGGAAGAAGCCGCAGAACAGGACGATGTGCTGCCGGTGGGCGCTGTGGCTCAGCCGGGTGTAGGCGATCACCGGGTGCCCCGCCCGCAGGGAGCCCAGCACCGGGGCCAGGGCCTGCTCGATCAGGAGCTCGTTGCCGGCCACCTCGGCCGCCCGCGCCTTTCGCTTGCCCTGATCGGCGGTGGGGAAGTCGAACAGGCTGTGCTTGGTGTAGCCGTAGGGGTAGTCGGCGGCGTAAGCCGAATCCACCAGCCGCCTGGGGCAGTACCCGCTGGGGTAGCTGCCGGGCTTGTCGGTCTTGATCGTATGGAAGGCGCGGTCCTTGTTCGGCAGCCGCAGGTCGATCTTCCAGCTGGCGTCGTCGCCGTTCCAGTGCGAGATGTACCGCTCCCGCGGGTCGCCCCCCTCCAGCAGCTGGTGGTAGTTGTAGGCCATGGAGGCGGAGGTCCGCCCGCAGAAGTCGCTCGGCTCGGGGGCGACGTGCTGGCCCATGAGCGGGACCTTGAGGTACAGGAAGTCGACCGCCGCCTCCTCGATCGGCCCCAGCTTGTCCACGGGGTAGCTGTCGATCGGCCAGTAGCGCTTGGGGTCGCCGGAGCCCTCGGCGTAGGTGGTCTCGGTGAAGTTGAGGACGAGCGGGTCGAGGCTCACCGAGACCTCCTACAGGGAGAGGAAGAACCGCTTCTCGGTCGCGTGGAGGGTCGCGGCCTTGTCGTCGAACAGCTGCTCGTCCCCCTCACCCGCCGTGAGGTCGAGCTCGAGGGTGTACACCCGCGGCCGGAACAGCTCCTCGGCCGCTGCCTCGGCCGGCACGCCCGCGTCGGCGAGCTGCTGGCGCGCCTCCGCCCGCTCCTCGTCCGTCGGCTCCTCGATCCCGGCGTCCTCCCGCTCCTGCTGGAACACGTCGGGGGTGGGCACCTCCCAGCAGGCGACGAACCATCGCTTGCCGTTCTCCTCGGGCCGGTCAGGGTCGGGCTCGCCGGTCACCTCGCCCTCGCTGAGGGCCACCCGCACGTTGCTGGGCGCGTAGAACACCTTGAACGCCACCTCGCTGCCCGCGAAGCCGTGCAGGCGCGCCTCGAGGCGGACCTCGTCGCCGACCAGCGCCTCCCCCGGGACCCACCGGCACTCGACGATCCAGGCCTGCGCCGCCGGCACGGCGGCCGAGGCGTTGGTGCCCAGGCCCTCCGCGATGGGCACGAACACCAGGCTGGGGGGCATGGAGGCGACCTCCACGTCCGGGGTCCAGTCAGCGACCGCGACCACGCCCCCTTCCCCGTCGTCCTGGTAGCTCCCCGGGACGCGGACCGGCGCGCCGCCGCTGTCCTTGATCGGCTCGACCTTCTTCAGCTCGCGCCAGCGCGCCTCGGCGAACACCGCGAACTCGACCGCCGGCAGCTCGGAGATCTCGTCCGGCTTGACGCCCCTGTTCATGTGGGCGCGCATCTGGCAGGGCTCGCCCGGCACCACCTCCGACACGTTCCAGGTGCCCGGCTTGAAGCCGCGCCCGAGCACGCGCCGGTGGATCGGGTCCTGCTCCTCGTGGGAGGTGGGGGCCGCCGTCGTCGTCACCGCGCGACCTCCGTCACTGGATCTGGATCGGCCACGTGTGGCGCTCCTCGTCGTCGATCCAGAAGGTCAGCTCGCCCTCGGTCGCCTCGGCCGGCACCTCGTGCTCGATCAAGCCGCCCGGGCCGCTCTCGCCGCTGTAGGTCTCGCCCAGCACCTCGAGCTCGTAGCGGTTCCCCTCCAGGGGGTCGCCGTCCTCGTCGCGGAGGCGGAACCGGACCTTGCGGCCGGTCGCCTCCTGCTCGTCGCCGTCGGCCGCCTCCGGCCCCTCGATCAGGTGGTTGAGCTCGACCACGCTCTGGTGGAGCGCGTCGGCGGCCCCCTTGGGCAGCTCCTGCAGGCGCTCGTGCTCCAGCCACCGCAGGAAGGTGATCGGGTGGTAGTAGTGCGCCACCTGATCGCTGGGGAGCCCGGCCTCCTCGCCGAAGCCGTCGGTCCACCACACGTAGCGGGCGTGCTTCTTGCCGACCTCGCTGAGGGCCTGCTCCAGCCAGTCGCCGTAGAACTCCTTGGCGTCGCCGTAGCTCTCCCACTCCGCCTTGCTGCCCCACTCCGACAGGTGGCGCACCACGAGGTTGCGGAACACCGGCAGGAGCGAGTTGCCGGCGTCGTTGAAGAACGCCTGCAGCTCGGACTCCTTGAGCACCGCGCCGTCCTCGGCGTTGACGGTGTCGCCGGTCATGCGGTCGCGGATCCGCAGCGCCTGCTGCTCGCCGTCGAGGCCGGCCGCCTCGTTCGCCTTCTCCTCGACCGCGGTGAAGAACTGCTCCAGGAAGCCGGCCCGGTCGCGGAACACCTGCACGTCGCCGGCGGTGTCGACGTCCGCCGCCTCCTTGGCGGTCCAGGTCGGCTCGGCGCCGTCCTCCCCGGGGGTCTCCACCTTCATGGGGATCAGGTCGGCGGAGAACAGCTCCACGTGGAGCTTCTCCTCGCCGTGCGCCTCGCCCACCACGCCGATCGGCTCGCCGCACCGGACCACGAGCTCCTCGGCCCACAGGTCGACGACCTCGCCCTTGAGCAGCTTCTCCTTCAGCTCGACGTGCTTGGTGGGGAAGGCGTCGTAGGGCGCGACCAGGCCGCCCTTGTCCTGCAGGTCGCCGGCGTCGAGCACGCCCTCGGCCCCGTCGCGGACCCGCTTCACCTGCCCGGCCCGGCCGTTCCAGGTGCGCCACTGGCCCTCGGTCACGGCCGGCCCCGCCACCTCGAGCAGGTCGCCCGGGGCGAGGTCGGCGTCGCCGAGCTTGTACCCCTCGGCCGGGAGGCGGAACACCTTGAGGTACAGCCCCCGCCAGTCCAGGTCGGCGGCCTCGTCGACGTCCTCGGGCCGGTCCGGCGCCAGGGCGATCTCGCGCAGCCAGGGCAGGCGCGCCGCCCGCTCCGACAAGAGCCGTCCGCCGCCCTCCAGCAGGAGGCCCGGGTCCGCCAGGTGCATGAACAGGCTGAAGAAGGTGTGCTCGGTCCCCTCCACCTCCAGGCGGTGCTTGAGGAGCACGAAGTTCCCCGAGCCGAAGGGGAACAGGGGCTGCCCCTCCTCGTCGACCATGGCCGGGTCGGCGAGGCGCGCGGCCACCACCCGCCCCTCGAAGGGGGCGTAGACCGTCTTGTCCTCGCCGTCGGGGACCAGGTGGATCCCGCCGTGCCACAGGCGGGAGCGGCCGATCGGGAAGTAGCCGCCCGGGAGCGCCTCGGTGTTGCGGTAGTAGCGGCGGGTGGTCTGCTCGACGCTGACCGGGCCGTCCGGCCCCACGTAGTCGAGGTCGGTCGAGCCGCCCAGGGCGATCGGGTAGCGGGGGAACTCGTGGAACACCCGCGCCACGTGCGGGTGACCCCGCCAGGGGGTGAACAGGGTGTGCCGGTCCTCCTCGCCCGCCGTGAGCACCTGCCAGCCGCCGTAGCGGTAGGCGTGGGTCACGAACTCCCGCGAGAACAGGGAGCCGGGGTGGTAGACGTAGCTCTGGTAGGGCGCGCTGCCGTGGGAGACCACCCACTCCTGCCGCGCCACGTGCTCGAGCTCGTCCTCGTCGCCCTCCTCCTCCTCGCTGCCGCGGCGGAAGCGGAGGTCCCAGGTGATGCACTCGTCCTCGTCCAGCCAGAAGCTGAGGGTGCCCACCTCGACGTCGCCCGGCACCTCGGCGACGACGCGGCCCGAGTCGTCGCTGGTGCCGACGATGATCCGCGTGCCCGCCTGCAGCCGGTAGCGGTGGTTCGCCAGCGGCTCGCCGTCCTCGTCGACCAGGGCCGCCTTGAACTGGGTCGGCGGCGCGTCCGCTGGCGCGCCCTCCAGGAGGATCCCTCGCCGGGCGAGGTCGTTGAGCCGCACCCCGATGCCGAAGGTGTCGATCTGCGAGGAGAGGAAGACGAAGCGGACCTCCCCGGCCCGCACCCGGCGGGTGGCGAAGCAGAACACCGAGTGCCCGGCCAGGGGGTTGTTCGCGCTGCTGCCCAGCTGGATCGCGTCGCCGCGCAGCATCTGGAGCGGGTCGACCTGCACCCCGAGGTTGAAGGCCTGGATGGCGCGGGCGCTGCCCTGCCCCCAGGCCTCCTTCTTGGCGGCCGAGTCGATGTCGGCGGCGTCGAGGACCACGATGTTCCAGAAGTCGTTGAACCGCTTGGGGAGGTAGCCCTCGGTGAGCTGGGGCAGCACCTGCCCCGCCGCGCCGTTGGGCTTGCCGGCCAGGACCTTCGCCATGGCGTTCATGGTGCTGCCCGAGCAGTTGGTGAACGGCAGCGGCACCCGCTGCCCCTCGACGAGCCCCGTACGGACGCGGAACCGCGTGACGGCCCGCCCCATCTGGAAGGTGGGCGCCTCGCGGGTGGTGCAGGCGTAGTCTTGCGCCACTCCGGTGGGCACGTTGTCCGCCCGCAGCCGCGGCGACCCGGCCCGTCGGTCCAGGCCGAGGTTGTAGCTCTCCTCGCCGCGCGCGGTGCGGAAGTAGTAGCCGAGGGCCGCGCCGAGCTGGCGGAGGTGGTCCATGGCCTTGACCACGTCCTCGAAGCTGGCGTAGCTGAAGGCGAGCTCCTCGTGGTTCCCCGAGCCGTCTTCGACGTGCGCGTCGCTGCGGATGACCGGCATGGTTCAGGTCACTCCGAGAACAGCGGCAGGCCGAGGTCGACGTAGAGCAGCGGGCACTGCTCGCGCCACGACTGCACCTCACCGTCGATCTCGACGAGGAAGTAGAACTCGTACTCCGAGCCCTCGTCGTCGTCGGGGTCCTCGAAGTCGATGGTGTAGGTGGCGTGCGCGAGGCCCTTGTCGATCGTCGCCTCGAGCTCCGTCACGAAGTCGTCGTTCTCCCCCCCGTCGTCCTCGTACACGATCAGCTTGACCGCGGTGCCCTCGTCCCAGCCCGAGATCAGCGCGCCCAGCACCACCTCGTCGCCCCACTGGGCGCGGCCCTTCGACCAGTACTTGTAGATGACGCCGGCCTGGATCTGGTCCGAGACGACCCCGCTCGACCCCTTCAGCAGCTTGGGCGACAACGACACGGCGCGACCTCCTACGCCGCCCCGAAGGGCTGCGGGATCGGCCCGTCGAGCTCCTCGATCAGCTCGACGATGTAGTCGCCGGGCTGCACCAGCAGCGACAGCTTGCCCTCGGCGTCGGTCTCCCCGACCACGTCCGCGCGGCCGGGGGCGCGCAGGCGCACCGCGGCGTGGGCCAGGGGCGCGCCGCTGGGGTCCTGCAGCACCCGCTCGAAGGGGGCCAGGACCTCGAACGGCTCGGAGATGTTCACCAGCCGCCCGCACTGCGCCACGCACACGAAGCGGGTGGAGTGGATCGAGTCCTTGTGGGCCGCGTAATCGAAGGTCCAGTCCACCGAGACCCCCCGGTCCTCGTCGGCGGTCTGAGCGGTGAAGGTCTCGAGGGCGCCGTCGTGCAGCCGGTAGGGCTCGAAGATGCGGAACTCGACCGACTCGCCGGCGGGAAAGCCCAGCACGTCCGCCTCGATCACCAGAGGCTGACCGACCAGCAGGGGGCCCGAGGGCGGGTTCTCCCCCTCCTGCTCGGGGGCCGGCGACACCCGCGGAGGGGACACGAAGCCCACCTCGACACGGAAGGTGCCGCCGCGCATGTCTTTAGGAAACGTGAACGTGCTCACCGGCCGCCCCGTGCGGGAAGAACCCGTGCAAGGAAGCCTAGCACATGGCCCGGGGGGCTTCCGGGGGGCTCAGGGGAGGCCGAAAAGCTTGGGGTTACGGGCGTTACCCTGCCGCGGCGGGCCGGTCCGGCGCGCTCGCGCTCGTGGTCGTGGGGGGGGGGGACCCCCCCCCCCAGCGCCCCCGCTCAGGAGGACCCCACGCCCATGCCCGAGTCGGTCCAGGAGTGCAGGCCGTGGACCCCGCCCTCGATCTGGGCCGCGTGGGTGCGGCGCTCGAAGCGCAGGCTGCCGTCGGCGAGGCCCTGGTGGAGGAGCGACACGCCGCGCACGCCCATGTCCTGGAGGGACTGGCGCAGCCCCTGGATCAGGTAGGGCACGTAGGTGTCGAGGGGGCCCTTGTCGAGGACCGCCCCCGAGACCCCCTGGGCCACCTTGACCTTGCGGTCGTCGGCGCGGGTCATGTAGCGCTTGTCGCCGCCGGCCGCCATGGCCTCGATCGAGGCCATGCCGCGGTACCGCTTGAGGCGGATCCCGTTCTCGTAGAAGTACTGCCCGGGGGACTCCTCGGTCCCCGCGAACATGTAGCCCATCATGACGGTCGAGGCGCCCAGGGCGAGGGCCTTGGCGATGTGGCCGATCTGCGAGATCCCCCCGTCGGCGAGGATCGGCACCCCGGCCTCCCGACCGACCCGGGAGGTCTCGTACACCGCCGTCGCCTGGGCCCGGCCCACCGCCATGGTGCCCTGGGTGGTGCAGATCGAGCCCGGCCCCATGCCGATCCGCAGCCCGTCGGCGCCGGCCGCGATCAGGCCGCGGGCCTGCGCCTTGGTGACCACGTTCCCGGCGATCACGTCCACGTCGGGGTGGGTCTGCTTGATCCACTTCAGCATGCCGAGCTCGTAGATCGAGTCGCCCTGGGCGGCGTCGATCACGACCACGTCCACCCCGGCCGCGGCCAGCGCGTCGACACGCTCCCGGTCCTCGTCCCGGGTCGACACGGCGGCGCCCACCCGCAGCTGCTTGCGCTCGTTCTTGACCGAGTCGGGGTAGTCGCGGTTCTTG
>JAWLGW010000057.1:0-13778 GCA_041690735.1 Planctomycetota bacterium | reverse complement strand
CGTCCTCCGAGACCTAGCAGCGTTGCCTCCAGCAGAGCCATTCCCTGTTCTCATTCTCTGTTTGCTGTTGATCTTCCGTGTTCGATCTCCTCGGGCTACCGCGGCTGCATTTCGCGACGGCCGCGGGGAGCCGTTTCCGTCGGGCGGCCACACCAGGTAAAAGGGGGACCGGCCGCGGCGCGAGGCGGGCTCAGGAGGCGGAATGCGGCTCGGTGCGGTGGCGGCGGCGACGTGCGCGGCAATCCTCCTGGCGATCCCCCCGGCCCGCGCCTCCAACGGCGCCATGCCGCAGACGATCGGCACCAAGGGCCCGGTGACGATCCCGGTCGACGGCGACGGCCAGACCATGTTCCGGATGCCGTCCTCGATCGCCTGGTCGCTCGACCACCGGATCGACCTGGACGCCTTCCTGTTCTACAGCGAGTCCACCCTCAAGAACTCGCTCAACGACTACGACTCCTCCTCGTGGACCCCGGGCGGCTCGGGCGGGATCGTGTTCGCCCTGGGGCGCCCCTCCGGCGACGACGACCCGGCCTGGAACGACTACACCGACGCCAACAAGCTCACCCTGGGCTTCGGGATCTACGTCGACATGGCGGGCGGCTCCAGCGAGCCGAGCGAGATCCGCTACCAGACCTACCCCGACGGGATCGGCCTCACCACGCATATCACGTTCGTCAACTTCAGCTTCGTGGGCGCCTACACCCTCAGCGACAAGATCGCCGTGGGGGCCTCGTTCCACGTGATCCTGGCCCAGCTAGACACCAAGACCCTGATCGGCGGCGACGGGACCCCGCTGGAGGGGAGCCCCAAGGTCGGCAACGTCGCCTTCCCCGGGGACCCTACCTACGCCCAGATCGTGGACCTGTTCGCCAGCGACGAGTCCTCCGACCCCACGACCTACTTCGAGGCGGACCTGATCGGGGTCCAGTTCAGCGGCACGATCTCGCTCTCCCTGCGCCCCCACCCCGACGTCGGCATCGGGATCGCCTACCGGTTCACCAGCGTGGGCACCCCCCTGTCCGGCAAGGGCACGGTCGACGCCGAGACCACGATCGAGCAGGCCACCAACGGCAACGCCACCCTCCAGTCGATCCTGGAGGCCTTCATCCCCAACAACGGCGACCAAGGCTACGTCAACGAGTACGACGTCGAGATCACCGGGCTCAAGGTCCCCCGCCAGGCGCGGGTCAGCGTCGCCTGGTGGCCCCACTGGCTGGATGGGCGCCTGCTGCTCGGCGCCGAGGTGGCCTGGATCAACTGGGCCGACGCCCTGGGCGAGGCGGAGGCGAGGCTCCGGGGGGGCAACAACGAGGACCTCAACCACATCGTCGGCAGCGACAACGTCGACAGCACCCTCAAGCTGCGGTGGCGCAACCAGTGGGTGTTCTCCCTGTACGCCGCGGTGTCGCCGATCGACGCCCTCACCCTGCGGTGGGGCTTCAACTACGGCCGGATCCCCCTCAACAAGAACGAGCAGGGCGGCAGCCCCACCTCCGGGTACGTCTCCACCAACGTGAGCTTCGGCGCCGGCTACCGCATCGGGAACTGGGAGCTCATGGGCCTGATCGAGCACTCCGTCTACGACTCGGCCCGCACCAACGGCAACGTCGAGCCCCTCAGCGCGCAGTACAGCCTGTACGGGTCGCTGCAGTGGACCCTGCACCTGGGCGTGAGCTACCGCTTCTAAGCCGCGCGGCGCCGCGCCGCCGCGGGTGCGGGGAAGCGGATCGTGTGCTTCCGGGGCGGTCGAGCGGCGGCCAGGCGCTCGCACAGCGCCGGCAGCGCGTCCCGCACGTCGACCGTGCGGCCCAGGCGGGCGTGCAGGCCCGCCTCGAGCAGCGCCTCCAGCCGGGGCGCGTCCAGCGGCGCCCACACCACCACCGCGCCGCTGTCGACGTCGAGCCGCGCCGGGGTCTCGCCGCGGGTGATCCGCGCCACCCAGCGCGCCCGCTCGCGCCCCGCGGGCGCCACGGCGTCCAGCGGCGTCCAGCCACAGATCACGTCCCCGCCTCCCACAGCCCTATCGGCCGACGGGGGCATCGTCTTGACCCGGGAGCGGCGTGAGGTCCACCCCTCCGGCGGTCAGCGTCGCCCGCACCTGCGGGGGCCCCGCGCCGAGCACCCAGGCCCCGCCGCGCCCCCGGCGGGGGACGTCCGGCGCGTACAGGCGCAGGCTCGCCTCCAGGAACTCGCCCTCGCACAGCACGGCCCGCCCGGCGCGCGCCTCGGCGGCGGCGCGCTCGACCAGCGAGCGCCGCTCGGGTCGATAGAAGGCCGCCTCCTCGCGGGGGTAGCGGCGGAAGTAGGCCTGCCCGTCCCACACCGCCTCGCCAGCGACCCACAAGCCGAGCGCCACCAACGCCACGGTCACCCCCCGACGCCTGCGGGCGGCCACCGCCGCCTCGAGGCCCAGCCCGGCCACCAGCGCCAGGGCCGGCAGCCCGAGCACGGCCCGCAGCGCGTTGGGCACGTCCCGGGTGAAGGCGGCGGCCAGCGGGAACAGCGCGACCCAGACCAGGCAGGCGGCGGCGACTCGGTCCCCCGCCCGCGCGCGCCGCACCAGGACGATCGCGCCGAGGACCAGCAGGGGCGCCTGCCACCAGGGCAGCAGCCCCACCCCCTCGGGGGCGAACCCGCGGCTGGTGGAGCCGGCGAACAGGAACCGGGGCGCGAGGTGCACCGCGTAGCCCCGCGCGACCCGGGCGAGCGTTAGCCCGAGGGGCGGGTCGTCCGTCAGGATCGCCACCTCGCCCAGGCGCTCGGCTCCGGGGCCGGCGAGGGTCCATGGCAGGAGCGCCAGCAGCGCCACCGCGGGCGGGGCGAGCGCCGCCGCGGCCGCCCCTCGCGACAGCCCGAGCCCCAACGCGAACGCCGCCGCCAGCAGCGGCGCCTGCAACCGCGCGGGCGGGTAGGTGAGCGCGGCCAGGGCCAGCAGACAGCCTCCCGCCAACGCGGAGCTCCGTCGCGCCCGGGGTGACTCGGCGTCACGGGCACAGCTCAGCGCCCAGCAGCCGAACACCGCCAGCGCCGGCACCAGCGTGGCCCGCAGCGCGAGGCGGCTGAAGTGCCACCCCCAGGGGGCGCAGGCCAAGCACACGGCCACGGCGAGGGCGGGCCCGGCGCCCCACAGCCGGCGCGTCAGCAGGTAGGCGCCGAGCACCAGGGCCGCGCCCGCGAGCGCGGCCGGCAGCCGGGCCGCCGCCTCCAGGGAGGGCCAGCCGACGGCGCGCGCCGCGGCGAGCGCCGGCGCAGCGAGCCACACGTAGGTCCCCTCCACCCAGCCGCCCCGCTCGTGCCGGAACGTCAGCGGCGCCTCACCCCGCGCGATCCGCCCCGGCAGCTCGAGGGCGTCGGCCGCCGTCGCCGCCTCGTCGTGGTGCAGCGCGGGCGGCACCTGCCCCAGCGCCGCCAGGCGGACGAGCAGGGTGACCAGCAGCAGGACCGAGAGCGCCGCTCGGCTCAGGCGGGCGGCGCGATCGCCATCGAGCACGGGGCGATTGTGCCTCAGCTGGCGCGCCGCAGCGCCCTCTCGGCGGCCGGACGCAGCGCGGCGCGGGCCGGCGCCTGCCGCCCTTCCCCCGGCGCGAGGACCCAGAAGCGCTCCGGCGGCAGGTGGGCCGCGCGGAGCGCCGCCTGCAGCAGCAGGGGCGGCTCGAGCCGCCCCTCGTCGGTGAGGTCGAAGGTGCCGAAGTGGATCGCCAGGCTGGTGGCGGCCTCGAGCACCCGGTGCGCGTCGACCGCCTCCAGGGGATCGATGTGCACGGCCTGCAGGAACCAGCGCGGGGAGTAGGCGCCGATCGGCAGCAGCGCCAGCCGCGGAGGCCCCAGGCGGTCGCGGACCTGCGCGAACTGCGGTCCCCACCCGGTGTCGCCGGCGAAGTACACCGGCTCGACCCCGCAGCCGAAGGCGACCCAGCCCGCCCACAGGGTGGCCGCCCGGTCGGTCAGGCCCCGGTTGGCGTGGTGCTGCGCCGGCACGCACATGAAGCGCAGCCCGCAGGCCTGCGCCTCCTCCCACCAGCCGCGCTCCACCACCCGCTCGATCCCCGCCGCCCGTAGCAGCGCCGCGTTCCCCAGCGGCGCCAGCACCAGGGGGCGGTCGCGCCGCTGGAGGCGCACCAAGGTCGGCAGGTCGAGGTGGTCGTAGTGGTTGTGGCTGATCAACACCACGTCGATCGGCGGCAGGCGGTCGAAGGGCACCCCCGGCGGGTGCACGCGCCGCGGTCCCACCCAGCCCAGCGGGCTGCACCGCTCCGACCAGATCGGGTCGGTCAGCAGGTTGACCCCCTCGAGCTGCAGCAGGACCGTGGAGTGGTTGACGAACGTCGCCCGCAGCCCTCCGGGGCCAACCCGCCGCGGCGGCGCAGGCCGCGGTCGAACCGGCACCGGCCCACTCCAGCCCTGCCCGGGACGGCGCACCACACGCCAGCGCAGGAAGTCCCAGGCCGTGCCGTGGCGAATCGGGACCTGGTTGTGGAATCGCTCGCCGTCGAAGTGCTGGGACCGAGGGCCTCGGTAGCGCGGAGCGCCGAACACGCGCTGTCCTCCCGCTCGCCCCCGCTCGGGGGCCGAGCCGCGCCTCGCCCTCGTCCACCTTAGCGCCGCCCCTCCCAGCGAGAAGGGATCGGTAGCCTCCCGCCGCGGCAGCCGTCATACTCGACCCGTGAGCGAGCGAGACCCGGCGCAGGGCGGTGGGCGAACGGCCGCTCGAGCGGTCGGGCAGGGACGCTACCTCCTGCTCGACGAGCTCGGACGCGGCGCCATGGGCGCCGTGGTCCGCGCGCACGACCGGGCCATGGGGCGCGACGTCGCCGTCAAGCTCATGCGCGACCTCGCGGACCCCTCGCGCGTGGCCCGCTTCCAGCGGGAGGCCGAGATCACCGCCTCGCTCCACCACCCGTCGGTGCTCCGGGTCCACGACGCCGGCGTGGAGGGGGGGCTCCCCTTCCTGGTGTGCGAGCTGGTGCCGGGGGCGCGGCCCCTCGACGAGGTGCTGGGGGAGGTGGAGCTGCGCCGGGGCGTGGAGTTGCTGCGCGACGCCGCCCGCGGCCTCGGTCACGCGCACCAGCGTGGGGTGGTGCACCGCGACGTCAAGCCCGACAACCTGCTGGTCGGCGACGACGACCGGCTGCGGGTCGCCGACTTCGGCCTGGCCGCGGCCCGCGACCTGGAGCGGCTGACCCTGAGCGGGGCGCTGCTGGGCACGCCCTCCCACATGGCGCCCGAGCAGCTGACCGCCGACCGCGGCGCGGTGGGGCCCCCGGCCGACGTGTGGGCCCTGGGCGGGATCCTGTACCAGCTGCTGACCGGCTCCCCCCCCTTCGTCGCCGCCACCCTGGTGGAGCTCATGTCGCAGGTGCTCAACGCCCCCTGCCCGCCCCCGCACACCGTGGCCGCAGGCGTCGATCGTCGCCTGGAGGCGATCTGCCTGCGCGCCCTGGCCCCCGTCCCCGCGAGCCGCTACCCCCACGGGGACGCCCTGGCCGACGACTTGGAGGCCTGGCTGGAGGATCGCCCCCTGGCGAGCGACACCGCGTCGAGCGTCGCCTGGACCGCCCGCTGGCTGGCCCCCCACCGCCGGCCGCTGCAGCTGGCGATCGCCGCGGCGCTGGTGGCGGCAGCGGTGACCGCAGCCGGGTGGCTGATCGGCGGCCGTCCGCCCACGGGTACGGCCTCGGGCGCACAGGAGCGCTCACCCGCGGGCGTGGAGCATGCGCGCCACCCCCCGAGCCGCCCGGCGGTCAGGGGCTCCCCCCGCTGGGTCGAGGAGGGGAGCGCCGCCTGGCTCGCCGTGCGCGAGCAGGGGACCCTGCCCGCCCGGCGCGCCGCCGCCGCGCGGTGGCTAGAGGTCTACGGAGAGGGGCATCCCGGCGCTCCGAGCGCCCGCGACGAGCTGGCCCTGCTGCGAGGCGAGCGGCCCCTCGTCCGACTGGTCCATGCGCGAGGCGGCGGCGACAGCGGGGTCGCCGCCGCGATCCTCCCCGGCGACCTGGTGCTGACCTATGGTGAGCAGGGCGGCCTCCAGCGGTGGCGCTGGAGCCCGGGCGGCGCTGCGCCGGCCGGCCCCGAGCAGCTCCTGCCGCCTCACCAGGACGTGCGGGGGGTCTTCCAGCTGGAGCAGCTGCTGATCGCCGTGACCCGGCGCGGGGACGTGCACGGCGCGCCCGACTGGGGACTCTTGGGGGAGGTCGGCAGCGGCCTGGTGAAGTCCGTCGACGCGACCCCCGCGGGCGAGATCGCCGTGGGCCTGATCGACGGGCAAGTCCGCCTGGTGACGATCCCGGTGGGGATCTCCCGGCGGCTCGTCAAGCTGCGCGACATGGTGCAGGCGGTCGCCTTCTCCAGCGACGGGCGCTACCTGCTTGCCAGCGCCGGAGAGAGCGACGACCTCGGCGGCAAGGAGGCGCATCAGGTCATGGTCTGGCGCCTGGCCGAGGCGGGGAGGCTGGAGCAGCCGCAGGTGGTGCTCGACCGGGAGCACGGCGCGGTGGGGCGCGCGGCGGCCTGGCTGCCGGGGCGGGCCTCCCTCGTGATCGGCACCGGGGCCGGGATCCTGGAGCGGATCGACCTGGCAGAGGGCACCACGACCAGGTTCGAGACGAAGGGCGAGGGCCAGCCGGGCGTGCACCTGCTGCGGGCGCCGGCCCACTCCGGGAGCATCCGGGGCGCGGTGTGCTCCGCTGACGGCGCCCGCCTGTACACGATCTCCAAGGGGAGCCAGGCCTGGAAGAACGAGCTGCGGGTGTGGGACCCGCGCACCCGCGAGGAGCTGCGTCCGGTGACGCGGCTGCCGTACCGCCCGCAGACCCTCACCCTCAGCGCCGACGGCGCACTGCTGGCGATCGGCTCGGACGCCGGCTTCGTAGAGCTGTGGGCCGCCCCGTGACGCAGGAGGCTGCATGAGCTCGAGCGGAGTGACCCGCGCGGCGGCGGCGCTGCGCGCCTTCGCCCTCCGCCTCCCCGAGGCCCACGAGGACTTCCCCTGGGGCGAGCGGGTGGTCAAGGTGCGCAAGAAGGTGTTCGTCTTCCTGGGGCGCGACGACGCCGCGGAGCTGGCGTTCAGCGTGAAGCTCCCCCTGACGGGGCCCGACGTCCTCGAGCTGCCCTTCGCCCGCCCGACCGGGTACGGCCTCGGCAAGAGCGGCTGGGTGTCGCTGCGCTTCGGCGGCGACGAGCTGCCGGGGGACGACCTGCTGCGGGGCTGGATCCTCGAGAGCTACCGCGCGGTCGCCCCCAAGCGAGCGGTGAAGCAGCTGGCGGCCTCGCCGGCGGACGCCCCCCGCGCGTCGGCGCCAGGCGCTACCATGCGGCGCATGACTGGCGCGAACCACAAGAAGCTCACCGTCTACGGCTACATGAAGTGCGGCACCTGCCGCAAGGCGCTCGCCTGGCTGGACGAACGCGAGGTCCCCTACCGCTTCGTCGACATCACCGAGAAGCCGCCCAGCAAGGCGACGCTCAAGAAGGCCCTGGGGCAAGGGTACGAGCTCAAGCACCTGTACAACACCTCGGGGAAGGCCTACCGCGAGGGGAAGGTGGGCGAGCGGCGCAAGTCGCTCTCGGACGCGCAGCAGCTGGAGCTGCTGGCGGGGAACGGCCGCCTGATCAAGCGCCCGATCATCAGCGACGGCGCGCGGTTCACCGTCGGCTTCGACGCCGACCGCTTCGCGGCCACCTGGGAGTCGTAGCCCAGGTCTGGAGTCAGCGATCAGCGAGGCGCACCCGGCGAGGCCTCGCTATACTCACCCGCCGACGCTGAGGGAGGACCGAGATGGCACGACTGCTGACGTGGGGCGGGCAGCTCATCGTGGTGCTGGGGGTGGCCGCCGGGATCGGCGCCGTGATCCGCAGCTTCGGCCTGCTGGGCGAGACGCTGCCCGCGGCTGGCCCCATGCTGGGCGCGGCCGTGGGCGGCTTGATCTGCGGCCTGGCGCTGACCGTCCTCGGCCTCACCCTGTGGAACGAGGCCGACAAGCGCGCCGAGACGCAGCTCGACTAAGGACCCTTCTCCAGCGAGACCTTCTCGTTGCGCACCGCCTCGCTGTCGATCTCGCGCTGGGCCACGTAGGCCTTGCCCGCCTCGAACAGGAACCTCAGCTTGCTGGCCAGGCTGGAGTAATCCCACAGCTCGCCGCGCTCGGCCCGCACCTGGATCAAGGCCAGCTCGGGAGTGGCGGGGCCGTCAGGGAACCACGGCCGCCAGGTCTCCGACCACAGCTCCTTGATCCGCGCGTCCTCGGCCACGATCTGCGCGTGCCCCTCGACGGACAGGTAGCGGTCGCTCCCCTGCAGCGTCACCAGCACGTCGGGATGGCTGTTGATCTCCGGCACCTTCGCCGAGTCCAGCCGGGTCGCGAACCACAGGTCACCCCGCTCGTCGCAGCGCGCGATCCGCATCGGCCGGGCGTGCATGCCCTCGCCATCGGGCGTCCGCGTCACCAGCATGGCGTCGGTGAAGCTCTCCAGCAGCGCGCGGAAGCTCTCCGTCGCCTCCTCCCGCTCCGGCCGCTCGCTTCGCTTCCCTCGTTTCGCCTGCACCATCGCACACTCTCCTTTCCTTCTCCCTCGAAGCGCGCAAGCCGCGCGCCAGCGCGCCCCCGCAGGTGTGGCCCGGCCGGATGGGAACGGAGTGACCCCTGCGGGACGCCGGCGCCCCCTCCCGCGTCGCCCCGCGACGAGGAAGTCCCGAGTTCCGGCTGGGAACGTCATGTGCAAAGGCGGCGCGCGCCAGCCACAGGAGGACCGTCATGCTCAGCCGCCACGACCTCGACCTTCCCCGAGCCGTCCTCGACCCGGCCGGGACCTTCCGCCACCCCTGGGCGGTGGTCGAGCACCCGGCGATCCCCGACGCGATCAAGCTCGAGGTGCTGCGGCGGTGGGCCTACGACGCCGACGCCCCCCTGGGGAGGCGCGAGGAGGCGCCCTGGACGGTGGCGGACGTGCACGACGCCTTGCGCGAGCTGCTGCGCTCCTCCAGCCTGCGGGGCGAGCGGGCACAGACCCCGGCCGCCGCACAGACCCCGGCCGCCGCACAGACCCCGGCCGCCGCGATGCCAGCGGCGGCGCTGGCCCTCGCGCTCGCTCGCGAGGAGGCCCGCGCCGCCGGCTGAGCTCCGCTGCGCGTCAGTACAGCGGGTAGTCGTAGTAGTAATACGGGGAGTAGTAGCCTGGGTAGCCCCAGTAGGGCGACGCGTAGTACGGATACGTCCCGTAGTACCCGGACCACCGCGGGCGGTACCGCCTGCGACCCTCCTGCACGAACGGCGTCGAGTAGCTGACCTGCGTCACCTGCTCGTCGGCGCCCCCGCTCGCGACCGACCAGTTGAGCTCGAACCAGCGCACCTCGTCGAGGTCAGCCCCCTCGGGCAGGTCGAAGATCAGCTCCAGCCGGCGGATCTCTCCGGGCGGCACCGTGCTCTCGCCCTGTATGTCGCTGGGCGGGCCGACCACCCACTCCGGCGCCTGGCCGACCTTCATCTCGAGCTCCGTACGCTCCCGGTTCAGGGACAGCGGCACCTCGCTGTCGTTGCGCAGGCGCATGGAGATCCGCACCGCGGTGGTGTCGTCATCGCCCACACCGAAGCCGCGCCACCCCACCTTCGCGTCTCCCAGGCTGCCCCGGTCGCTCCGCAGCTCATAGTAGGCGCCGCTCGGACCGGTCTCGCTCCCCTGGGCCGTCTCTACCGGCCGGAACCGGTCCTGGTCCGCGGCCGTGGATCGGCACCCGGCGAGCGCCGCAACCAGCGCGACGCTCGCCGTGCACATCCCGATGCCGCTCGCTCTCGTCCACATGGGATACCTCCTCGTGAGTCCCCCGCGGGCGGGGGCCAGTCCAGCAGCTCGGGAAACGCTCCTACCGGCTCTGGTCCTGGTTCTGGCGGGGGAACTCCCGGTCGATCTCGATCTCGATCTCCTCCGGAGAGCGCTGCTGCTGCGCCTGGCGGTCCCTCTTCTTCTGCAGCTGGAAGTCCATGACCAGGTTCTTCGGCTCGTCACGGATCGTGGTGAGCTCGGTGTGGGTCTGGTAGCCCGGCGCCGAGACGGCCACCCGCTGGGCCTCATCGTCGTCGTCGACCTCGAAGTCGTAGTACCCCTGGGGGTCGGTCGTGGTCTGATCGTCACCGATCCGGACGGTGGCGCCCGACACCGGATCGTCCGTCTCGGCGTCGCGCACGACGCCTTGCACGTCGACTCCCGCACAAGCGGTGAGCAGCAGGGAGAGCAGACCGACCAGGCAAACGTTCAACAACCGCATGGCATCCTCCTCGCGGTAGGTAGGGCTCGGTAGCGAGTGGAGCAAGCCCGGGGCCGGCAGCTCAACGCGCGCTCCGCCTGTCGCCTGCGCCGGCGCCGAGTCGCTCCTGTCGCCGCGGGCGTCGCGCGTGTCACGGGCGGCGAGCGATCGCGGCGCCTGCCGGCTGGCTCCGCTCGAGGTCAGCGAGTAGGTTGCGCCCATGCCGCACGCCGACCCGGGCGCCGCCCCCGCCGCGCCTCGTCCTCGCCGCCTCCGCCGCGCGAACAACCCGGTGCCCGGCTACACCCTCGAGGGCCTGCTGAGCCGCGACCGCCAGCCCAAGGCCGCCTACGAGGCGCTCGGACGCCTGTACCGCGCTGCCGCGGAGCGCCCCCAGTGACCGCCGCCGACCTGCTCCCGGCGCCGGACGGCCTGAGCGCGGAGCTGCGCCAGCTGCACGCCACGGCCCGCGCCTCCCTGGAGGCGAACGTGGTCCGCCTGGGGGAGCGCAGCTGCGTCACCGCCGGCACTCACCAGTTCCGCTCCCTGTGGACCCGCGACTTCGCCCACGCCGCCGCGGGGCTGCTGCGGATCGGCCGGGCGGACGTCGTCCGAGACCACCTGACGCTCCTCCTCGGCCACCGCCGGCCCGACGGCCTGCTGCCGCGCACCCTCGACTCCAGCGACGCCAAGCTCCGCGTCGCCTGGGCCAGCGCCTCGCGGCTGGTCCCCGCCCTGGGACGCCTCGCGCCCGCGCTGACGGGGCACCTGCGGCCCGAGTTCCTCGACCAGCACGGGCAGGAGGCGATCGACGGCAACGCCCTGGCGGTGCTGGCGGCGGCGCGCCTTCGCCACACGGGGGCGGCGGGCGAGGCCTGGTGGCGCTCGCACCTGCCCGACCTCACGGCGGTCCACGCCCTCTACCGGCGCCGGCTGCGCGGCGGACTGATCGAGCAGCCGCCCTTCTCCGACTGGCAGGACAGCGTCCGCCGCCGCGGCGCGACCTTCTACACCAACCTGGTGTACTGGGCCGCGACGGAGGCCCTGGCCTCGGACCCGCGGTCGGGCGTCTCGGCGGAGGCCGCCGCGGACCTGCGGGCGCGCCTCGAGCCCGCCTTCCGCCCCGACGGCGCCGGCCTGTACCTGTCGATCGCCGGCAAGCGCTACGTGTCGCTGGACGGGAACCTGCTGGCGATCGACCTGGGGCTTCACCCGCCCGGCAGCCCCGCGGCGTCCGCGCTGTGGGAGGCGCTGGTGGCGAGCCCCCTGTGGACGCGTCACGAGGTCCCGGGCTTCGTGACCACCCCCGACTACCCGGTCTCGTGGCGCAACTACGGCGTCGTCCTGGCGGGCCTGGGGCACTACCACGACCGGATCCGCTGGTCGTGGCTGACCGCGCTGGCGGGCAAGGTGGCGGCGCGCCTGGGCGACCTGGAGCGCGCCGAGGCCTGCCTGCTCCACCTCGCGCGCTGCGCCCGCCGGGACGGGGCGATCGCGGAGGTCTACGAGGAGCGGCCGCCCCACCGCCCCTGGCGCTCGCTGCTGTACCACAGCGAGGCGCCCTTCGCGTGGGGCGCGGCGGTCACGCTGGATGCGCTGCACTCGTACGCGGAGGCGACGGGCGGGCCGGGGGCGTGAGGCGCGCGGCTCATGAAACCAGGAGAAGATGAACCGCCAAGACGCCAAGAGAGGCAGCTGTCGCTCGGGCATGGCTCCTTAACGTTCGTTCCTTTGAAGCAGGAAGGCAGGAAGGCAGGCTCAAGAGAGTCGCGAGCCAAGGCGCTCCCGCATCAGCGACAGCCGTCCGGTGGCCGTTCAGAACGCCAGCGAGACCCCCTCGCGTTCCAGCAAGGGCGTCAGCCGCTCGGCGATCAGGGCCCGGGCCCGTGTCCGGTCAAAGTCCTCGGCGCGCTCGAGGCCCCGACACAGCTCGTCGAGGATCCCCCGCTGCACCACGCCCGCCTCCTTGGCGACCCGGTACGGGATCGAGCTGTACATCACCATCGCGTAGCGCGTCCGATACACCTCGGGCATCTCGCGCTCCAGCAGCGCCTCGACCTGCTTGCGCAGGAGGAAGGCGGGGTCGGCCACCTTGGCGCGCATCTCGACGAAGTTCTCCAGCGCCATGTCGGCGATCGCGTCGGCGTCGGGCTTGCGCTGCGCGCTGAAGGCGGCGAACGCCTCGGCGGGCGGGCGCTCCTCCAGCAGCCGGATCAACAGCGCGCAGTCCTCGAAGCCGCAGTTCAGCCCCTGCCCGAAGAAGGGGACGATCGCGTGGGCGGCGTCGCCCACCAGGACGGCGCGGCCGCCCAGGTGCCAGGGGGCGCAGCGCACCGTCCCGAGGTGCCCGGTCGGATTCGCCTCGAACTGCGGGACGAGGTCGGAGAGCAGCGGCGCCGCGTCTGGGTAATGGCGGGCGAAGAAGGCCTCGATCGCCCCGGCCCCGTCGAGGCTGGCGAAGCTCTCCGGCCCCTCCAGGGGCAGGTACACGGTGCCCGTGAACGTCCCGTCGGGGTTGGGCAGGCCCATGAGGAACTGGTCGCCTCGCGGCCAGATGTGGAGGGCCTTGGGGTCGAGGGCGAAGCCGCCCTCGCCATCGGCCGGGAACAGGAGCTCCTTGTAGCCGTGCTCGAGCGGCTCGAGGGTCGCGGTGTGCCCGGGGTGCTCCAGCAGGGCCTCGCGGACCGCCGACGGGGCGCCATCGCAGCCGAACACCCGCTCGAAGGCGACGACCCGCCGCTCCCCCGAGGGCTGCTCGAAGGTGAGCGAGCCGCCGGGCAGGTCGGCGGCCACCAGGCGGTGCTCGAAGTGGAACCGGACCCCGGCCTCCTCGGCGCGCGTCAACAGCCGCTCGTTGAGCTGCGAGCGCGACACGGAGTAGTTGCACTCGCGCTCGTCCTTGCCGTACGGCTGGAACGTCCGCGCGCCGCTCAGGGAGTGCATCAGCCGCCCGTACACCGGCACGGTCAGCTGCAGCACGTCCTCGCGCAGCCCCAGCAGCTCCAGCGCCCGCAGGCCCCGGTTGCAGAGCACCAGGTTGATCGACCGCCCGGCGTCCACGGACCGCTCGCGCATGTCCGCCCGCCGCTCGTACACCTCCACCGGGTGCCCTCGGCGGGCCAGCAGCAGCGCCAGGACCGACCCCACTGGGCCGCCACCCACCACCGTGAGCGTTTCGCGCCCGCCCTCCGCCATGGCTCCTCCTCGCCAGCTCGACCCGCCCAGGCTACCCGCTGCGAGGGGGAGCGCGGGGGGCTCCGAACCGGCTGGGGCATCCGCCCCTGCGGGAGCGCGAGATGCCGGGGCCGGAGGCGAGGCAGCGAAGGGTGTGGTTGGTCTACACTGCGCCCCGTGACGGGTCTCCCCTCCGAGCCTCAACCGCGGCGGCGCCGCCCCGACCGCGGGACGCCCTCGGCCGGGCCCGCCCTCGGGCCGGCGGCGCGCCGCGATGGTCCGTCCTCTGCTGGACAGGAGGACGTGCGTCGCGCGCCGCTGCTCACCGCGCTCCTGACCCCCGCCCTCGCCGGCGGCTGCGCGGTCC
>JAWLGW010000056.1:0-13797 GCA_041690735.1 Planctomycetota bacterium | reverse complement strand
CCGCCCCGGCGCGGCGTCCCCCGCCCGAGGATCCACGGGGCCAGACGGCCCGGGCGCTGGCGGCGGCGGCCCTGTTCCCCCTCGCGCTGGCCGCCGACGTGGTGGTGATCGTGGTGGGCCTGGGCGCGGTGGGCCTGGGCGGCTCGCGGCTGATCGAGTTGGCCCTGGGCCGCTGAACGGACTGGAGGTCCTCGTGCGACGGATCCTGCTCCCCCTGCTGATCGCCGCCGCGGCGGGCCTCGGCCAGAGCGGCTGCCTCACGCAGGCCTTGCTGGAAGTGGGAGGCCGCGCCATTCGCAAGCGCCCCACCGAGGTGCGCCTCCAGCCTGCAGGGATCGCCCGCGCCGCGCGCACCCGGGAGGGACACCTGCACGTGGAGGTGATCCACCGCGGCGAGGAGCTCGAGGAGCGGACCCACTACGTGGTGTGGGCCACCCCGGCGCCGCTGACCGCGAACACGCTGAGCGGCGAGGACGCCTGGCCGATCGTGCGGCCGGTCCCCGACGGTCAGCCCCTGCCCGACCTCGTCCGCTGCGACGAGCCCTGGCCCGCGGAGGCCGTCCCGCTCGACCCTGGCAACAGGGGACCGACGGAGGAGGAGCCGGCAGCGGCCGTGCGCCTGCAGGGCGAGCGCGTCCTCGCCCTGCGGATCGGACGCGACGAGTTCCAGCCGCTGGCCCGCGTCCCCACGCGCCGCCGCACGACGGGCGGCGGGACCAGCGTCCCCATGGTGATCCTGATCGGGCTGGCCCTGCCGTTCACGGTCGCCCTCGACCTCGCCGTGGCGGCCCTGTACGTGGCCGCCCACGTGAAGTGCTAGGACCGCTCGTGGTCGATCAGGGCCTGGCGCAGCCGCGCCTTGCACATACGCGAGCGACCCGGCAGTCCGACCGCCTTGGCCCGCTCGTACAGCTCCGCCCGCGTCCAGCCCTCGAAGGTCTCCGTCGAAGCCGCCGGCTCCTCGACCAGGGCCGGGAACACCAGCCGCGGCAGCGCCGCCGTCTCCTCGAACGGCGCCCGCTCGACGACGGCGGTGGCGGGTCCCACCTCGCCGGGCAGGGCGGGCAGCTCGAAGAACAGGCGGGGCTCGTGGTCGTGAGTGAACATGATCTCTCCTTCCTGCCCATCCCTTCGACGGGAGGGGCGCCTTAGCTGAAGGAGCGCGCTACCGCGCCGGCACCCGGTGACGCCGCCGCCACCGCCAGGGCGCCTCGAAGGGCGGCGGCTGCGCGGCCCGCAGCACCCGCTCGGCCAGCTCGGGGAAGCCGCCGTCGCCGTAGAGAGCGACCGTGGGATAGGCGAGCCCCTCGGCCACCAGGATCTCGGCCACGGAGCGGCCGTCGACCAGCAGGTGCACCAGCTCCCGCCCGTGGACGCCCCGGCGACCGCGGCTGAGCAGCTCCACCTGCTCCGCCTCGCGCAGGGCGCGCCGCACCCGGTCGGCGGCCCGGGAGGCGTGCGGCTCCTGGTCGCCATCGAACCAGGGCGCCCCGCACTCGGGGGTGTCGACCGCCAGCAGCCGCAGGGTGCGCCCCCCGATCCGCACCGTGTCCCCGTCGAGGACCTCCACCCTCCAGGCCTGGACGCGCCGCCGCTGGACCGGCGGTGGCCCGCCGGGCTCGAGGTAGCCACCGCGCCAGGCGGCGAGGCCGAGCCACAGGGGGAGCGCCAGGCCGAGCAGCAAGGCGCGCCACTCCAACCGTTCCTTCATGCCGCCCGGCCTCGCAAGCCCCTTGCCCGCCGCGAGCCTGGCCCCTGCGGCCCGCGCGGGTCGCATCCGCCGCAGGTGCGTCGCGCCTCGGGGCGGGGTGGGCAACCCTTGCCCACCCGAGCGGCGCGATGAGACGAACGCCGTGGCCCGCGCCAGGACGCTGTCGCTGCCGAGACGCCAGCCGTTTCGCCAGCGGCTCCGCCGCCGTACCCTCACGGCTGGGGAGGTGGCTCATGTCCCTGCTGCGTTCGGCGCTCGCCCTGCTGCCCGTCCTGCTCCTGAGCTCGCCCGTCACGGCTCAGGAGCCGGCCGGCCTGACGGTGCAGACTCGCTGGCGCCTGGGCGCGATCGGGCTCGACGCCGACCCGCGCCTCGACCTCGACCGGACGCTGCGCCGCACGGCCCGCGCGATCGAGAGGGAGCTGCCGGGCCTGTCCCTCGAGGTGGCGGCGCCGGTGGTGCGCCGTCGCCTGCCCGCCAGCGAGGGCACGCCCCCCACCAACGGCGAGCTCGCCGCCGCCGCCCTGGGCCTGGCCGAGGACGCGGGCGTCGACTGGGCGGCCTGCGACGTGGTGTTCGTGTTCACCCCGCACGTCCACAAGCGCTACCTGGGGATCGCCCACGTACTCCCGACCCTGCAGGGCGGCGGCTCGACCCCGCGGGTGGCGCTGATCCACACCCGCCCCTTCGCCCTCCTGTACCGCTCGCTCCTCGACACCCTCGCCGGGCGCACGCTGCCTGGCTTCCAGGCGGAGGAGCCCCTGCCGCCCGAGGTGGCGGCGGCGCTGGAGCGGCTGCTGGCGCTGCTGGGGCCCCTCGTGGAGCGGCTGGGCGACCTGCCGGCCGTGCGCGAGCGCCTGATCGAGCCCACCCTGGCCCACGAGTTCGGCCACTTCCTCGCCCCCGGCGACCGCGACGTCAAGGACGGCTACCAGGAGCCGTGGCTGCGCCACGCCACCGGCGAGCGGGACAACCCCGACGGCCACGCCCTCGACTGCTGCATGTACAAGGGGCGCGGCCTGCGCTTCTACCTGCAGAAGGCCCTCGCCACCCGCGGACGGCTGGTGCGGTTCTGCGAGCCCTGCCGGGAGCGCCTGGGCTGCCCGCGCGCTCCGCGGCGAGCCCTGTTCTGAGCGCCTACTCCATGTCCGCCGGAGTCACCTTGGCGATCCAGGCGGCGTAGTCGCCGTCGTAGCCCACCTCCCGCTGACGGGCCGCCACCCGCTCCAAAATCGCGTTCACCTGCTCGGGCGGCAGGCAGGGCCTGTGGGCCAGCTCCTCGGCGATCGCCTCGGCCAGCGCCTCGCCGCGGCTGGCGACGGCGTCGGTGGCCGGGCTGAGGTCGCGGTCCTCGCCGGCCCCTTGCACGCTGAGGTACTTCTCGACGAGGTGCTGACCCACCTGCCGGCCGTGGTCGACCGAGGCCTTGATGTTCCCCTGGCCCGTCACCACGTTGCCGGTGGCGAACACGCCGGGGATCTCGGCGTACTCGCCCGTGTCCCAGTCCTTGAACTTGTAGTAGGCGCCGCTCATCTCGATCCCCTCGATCGGCTCGGGTACGCTGCCGATCGAGCTGATCACCAGCCGGGTGGGGACCTCGAACTCGCTGCCGGGGACCTCGCGCACGTCGCGGCCGTCGAGCTCGGTGCGGATCAGCACCAGCCCGCACACCCGCCCCTGCTCGTCGAAGCGGAACTCCCTGGCCAGGACCTGCGGCTGGAAGCGGAACAAGAACTTCTCCTCCACCTTGGAGAGGATCTTCTTGCGCACCTGCTGGATCTTGGCCTTCTGCTTCTCGGTGGCGTTCTTGGGCGGGCTCGCCAGGGGCATGTCCTCCACCCGGCGCCGGTAGCACAGCAGGCCGCCCTCGATCCCGAAGCTGGCGGGGTCGAGGTCGTGCTCGGCGCACACCTTGGGGATGCCCTTCTCCTCCAGCTCGTGCATGCTGACGTCGACCCCGCGGTCGCGCAGGGCCTTCCCGTACAGCTCCAGCTGAATGATCTTGATCACGTCGATCGAGGCCAGTCCGCCGCCGACCACCACCGCCCCGTCGGTGACCTCGAACCGGGGGCCGTCGTAGCCCGCCTCGTCCTTGTGGTTGAACCAGTAGACGAACGGGTTCTGGTACACCAGCCCCTTGCCGTCGGCCTCACGCGTGTTCGACGCCGAGGAGATCTCGCGGTCCTTCCAGGCGCCGTTGGCGAGCACCACCGCGCTCCAGCCCCAGTCGCGGGAGAGCTCGGCGAAGTCGAGGTCGCTCCCCAGCCGGGTGTTCGGGACGAAGCTCACCCCGGGCGCGCTGAGCCGCTCGTCGATCTTGCGGTACTCCATCTCGCGCTGCTTCTTGTGCCAGCGCGGCAGGCCGTCCTCGATCTTGCCGTAGGGGCGGGGGTTCTGGTCGAACACCACCACCCGCACCCCGCGCTCGGCCAGGATCTCGGCGGCGGTCGAGCCGGCGCAGGCGCCGCCAACGATCGCCACCACGTGGCAGGGCTCCTCGACCTTCATGCGCTCCTCCCTCTGGCCGCCGGGCGGCGAGTGACGGTCAGTCGTCGTCCTGCCCCGGCGGCTTCCCCTTGGCGGCCCACTTCTTGCCGATCACCGGCACCGCCCGCTTCCAGGCGGTGAAGTCGACCCACAGCCGGCGGGCGATCGAGTACGCCTCCGCCAGGAACCACGACGCCACCAGGATCCCGGCCGCGAAGCCGAACCACAGCGGGTCGATCTGCTTGGGCAGGTTGGGGTCGATCAGGACGCCGCCCGGGGCGTCCTCCTCCACCAGCTGCTTGGCCCGGATCTTGTAAATGCAGGTGTAGGCGCCGCCGAAGGCGGCGGTGCCGAGCACCAGGTCGATCCAGAACTTGCGCACGTCCTCGCGCCGCTTGTCCTCCACCCGCTGCACCTCGGCCGCCTTCTCGCCGCGGGTCTGCGGGACGGGGGCGTCGGGGCCGTCCTCGACCAGGAGCAGGCGACACTGATCGCACTCGCCGGTGGCGTGGCGCCACCAGCGGGCCGCGGTCTCGGGACCGAGGCGCAGCTCCGGCGCGAGGGGCTGGCGGTAGCGCTCGCCGAGGTCGCGGAACATGCGGGCCAGCTCAGGGTCGGCGCCCTCGCCCTCCTCGGGCGGCGCCTGATCGCGGTGCGCCCAGATCAGGGCGAACAGCTGCTCGCGGCGGACGTGCTCCTCGGGGGTTTCGGCGGGGGCGCTCTCGTCGGCGGGTTGACCCATAAGGGAGCGATCCTAACGCTCGCCGCGTGCTTCGCCAGGTACACTCCCCCGCCCCGGAGGAGACATGGGAGATCGACCGCTCGAGGGGCGCGTGGCGCTGGTGACCGGCGCCGGGCGCGGAATCGGCGCCTCCACCGCCGCGCACCTGGGCCAGAAGGGCGCCGACGTGGTGCTGGTCGCGCGCAGCGAGAAGGAGCTGGCGCGGGTGGCGCAGGCCCTCGACGAGCTGCGGCTCAAGCACGGCGGCGGCGGGCTGGGCATGCCCGTGGTGTGCGACGTCAGCCAGCCCGAGCAGGTGGAGCGCCTGTTCGCGCAGGTCGACGAGCGCTACGGCCGCCTCGACGTTCTGGTCAACAACGCCGCGGCGATCGAGGTCGCGCCCCTGCACGAGCTCACCCTCGAGGCCTGGGAGCGCCTGCTGCGGGTCAACCTGACCAGCGTGTTCCTGTGCGCCCGGGCCGCCCTGGAGCGCATGCGGCCGGCCCGGCGGGGCGTGATCGTCAACGTCGCCAGCGTGTCGGGCCTGCCGGGGGTCGAGAAGCTGCCAGGGCTGGTCGCCTACGCCGCCACCAAGGGCGGCGTCCTCGCCTTCACCGAGGCCCTGGCCGCCGAGGCGGCGGCCGACGGGATCCGGGTGGTGTCGGTCTCGCCCGGCTCCACCGACACCCCCATGCTGCGGGCGGTGGCGGGCGAGGACGCGGCCAAGGCCGCCATGCACCCGGGGCAGGTCGGCAAGGTGATCGCCTGGCTGGCGACCGACGACGCGGCCGGGGTGACCCAGACCAACGTGACCGTGTGGGGTCCGCCGGGCGGCAGCCCGGCCTGAGCGGTGAGCGGCCTGCGCGCGCCCGCTCCCCCCTTCTAAGAGGGGCGTCCCTGGTGGCACAATCGGCCGGCGTCGCCCAACTTGGGCGAGGAGGTGGGAACGGTGCCCTGGAGCCACTGCCAGCGCGAAGAGATCCTCGACAGCGAGGCCTGCCCCGAGTGCGGGGTGACCAAGGAGCAGTGGACCGTCGAGTTCTCGGTCACCCGCGAGTTCCGGGTCCCGCGCGCGCCCTCCCTGCGGATCTTCCTCGTCGACGCGCAGGACGAGGGGGTCGCCGGTGAGCCCTACCGCGTCGAGCTGCCGGACGGCGAGGTGGTGGAGGGGGAGCTCGACGAGGAGGGCTTCGCCCGCGTCTCCCACTCCCAGACCGGCGACTGCACGATCGCCTTCCCCCAGCGGGCGCCGGGCAGCGTGGTCCTGCAGCGCGACGACGAGGAGGACGAGGAGCCGCACGATCAGGAGGCCGAAGGAGAGGGCGAGACGGAGGAGGAGCCCACCGCCGCCACCTTCACGCTGCCCGCCCGCCAGCGGCACCAGTTCAGCCTCCGCCCGCACGCGCTCCGGTTGACCCTCAAGACCCCGGCCGGCGAGCCGCTGTGCGAGGCGCGGTTCGAGCTGAGGATCGAGGGCGAGGAGCCGCTCGAGGGGGAGCTGGACGGCGAGGGCCGCCTGGAGGCGCCCCTGCCGGCCGGAGCGACCGAGGGCGAGCTGCGGGTGTGGCAGGGGGACGTGCTGGCGCTGGAGGCCCGCGTTCAGCTGCGGGCGCCCGATTCGGTCGACGCGCTCACCGGCGGGCAGGCTCGCCTGGCGAAGCTGGGGTTCGCGCCGGGGGCGCTGGACGGGGAGCTCGGTCCCCGCATGCAGAGCGTCCTGCGGGGCTTTCAGCGCGCCCACGGGCTGGCGGTGACCGGCGACTACGACGCCGCCACCAAGGACAAGCTGCGCGAGCTGGCGCCTCACTGAGGAGAGCGACATGGGCGACGACGACACGAGCGTCGACGAGGATGGCGACGAGGCGGGTCCGGGCGGCTGCGGGGACGACGCGGGCGCCGCGGAGCCGCAGACCCTGTGCCTCGAGCCCGGGCAGGAGCACGAGCTCACGCTGCCGCACCGGGCCTCGCTGGAGGAGGACCTGCGCGACTGGCCGCGCTACGCCACCGCCTTCAAGGGGCGCGACGACAAGTACCGCCCCGCCTTGATCCTGCAGGGGCCGGGCGGGACCTGGAACCACCAGGACCTCACGGTCGCGCGGCTCAACAACTACTTCGACACCACGCGACCTCGCAGCACCCGGCGGCAGCACCCGCACCGGCCTCATATCTGGAACGCGCACACCTGGGGGCCCTACGTGACGTGTCGGGTCCCGGTGGGCACGATCGTGCACCGCCCCGACCAGCCCCACGAGCCCTACCAGCTGGAGTGGTACCCCCCGGGCGACCCGCGGGCCAAGTTCTGGACGTTCCGCATCTACAACGTGACCGTGGAGAAGCCGGGGCAGGAGCGCCACTACCCGAACCCTCAGTGGCTGCCGTTCCTCGAGCGGACCGTCATGCGGATCCCCTACGAGCACCTGCGCGCCACCCGCTTCCGCGGGATCTACCTGGGCTTCACGGTCGGGGCCCCCTTCGCGCCTCAGCAGCTGCCCAGGCCTGGCGTGGTGTCGACCGGCGGCTCGAACACCGACGTCACCTCGCCCACCGCCGACACGATCGGCTCCGAGCGGGGGGTGCTGTCGATCGTGTCGATCACCTACTCGGCGCTCAACCGCCCCTGGGCCACCCACGGCGCGAACCCGGGGCCCATGATCGAGAACCTGCGGCGCGGCGCGACGCTGGCCGGCCCCGCCTTGCCGGCGGCAGGGGACGAGGACCGCCCGCTGGAGGGGACCGACGAGGTCGACCTGATCCAGCGCGGCGAGCGCGCCTTCCTGTCCGCGTTCTTCGCCGACCGCACCTCACGCAGCGAGGCGGCGCCGATCCCGCGCGACGGCGAGGCGATCGACGGCGCGCGGCGGATCGACCGGATCGAGAGCTGGTTCGCCGACCCGCTCATGGTGCAGGGCACCGTCCTCCACGAGTTCGGTCACCTGCACGACCAGGTCGACCGCGGTCCGCCCCCCGACGGCGCCGGTGCGCGGCGGCGCGGCGACGACGACCGCTCGGGGCTGGTCGCCTACCCCGACGAGGGGGCGGGCAGCCCGGCGGATCCGGCCGTCCCCTACGGCCCCGAGGAGCGCGAGCAGGCCCGCGCCCACTGGCAGGCCCTCTCCACCAGCGCCCGCCGCGCCGGCAACGACGGCACGCCCGCCCGCGAGTTCGACGTCTACCGCGGGCCGACGGAGTGCAACTACCACGGCTCGACGAACAGCGCGACGGAGGGGTACGCCGAAGCCTACCGGCGGCTGTTCTCGGGCGAGTTCCTCAACCCGCGGGGTCCGCAGCTGACCGACAACCAGCTGTCGATCATGCGCCGCTGGCGGCAGAACGGCATGCCGTCGCTCCGCTCGGTGCGGCGGGCGGCGATCGCGATGGCGCGCTACATGAGCCAGGACGACCGCTTCGACAAGCACGTGATCGCGAACCCCAGCCCGGATCCCTGGGACCCCCCGCGGGACCGAGCCTAAGGAGGCGTCCAGGAACAGATCCAGCAGTCCTTGTCCCGGTGATGTTCTGACAGGGCTCGAGACGTCGCGCTCGCGCTCGTGGTCGTGGTCGACCACGACCACGAGCGCGAGTGACCCAGCCAGCCGCGGCGAGGGCCGACGAGAGTGCTGGTGTCGTTTCGGGACGCGTCCTGAGTCGGCTTCACGGAGGCGAAGGCGGAGCGATCGGTCCGCTTGATGCGCCGCGCTGGAGCTCGTGCGGCGAGCGGCCATCCCGCACGAGGCGAATGCAGCGAATCAGGGGACGAACTTGTAGCCGATCCCGCGGGCGGTCACGAAGTGGCGCGGCTTGCGAATGTCGGGCTCGAGGGCCTGCCGCAGCTTGGTGACGAAGTTGTCGATCGTGCGGGCGGTGCCGTAGTAGTCGTAGCCCCACACCTTGTTGAGGATCTGCTTGCGGTCGACCACCTCGTTGGGGTGGCGCACGAAGTAGGCCAGCAGGTCGAAGGCCCGGGGGCTGAGCTCGAGCAGCTTGCCGTCGCGGCGGATCGTGCGGGCGGTGAAGTCGACCTCCACCTCGCCGAACATGTAGGTCTCGACCTCCTTCTCGTAGCGCTTCTTGCGGCGCAGCACCGCGTTGATCCGGGCGATCAGCTCGCGGATCGAGAAGGGCTTGGCCAGGTAGTCGTCGGCCCCGAGGTCGAGGCCCATGATCTTGTCGATCTCCTGGTCCTTGGCCGAGACCATGATGATCGGGATGTCGACCTCGTTGCGCTTGAGCGTCTTGCAGATCTCGAAGCCCGACAGGTTCGGCAGCATGACGTCGAGCAGGATCAGGTCCGGCTGCTTCTCGATCGCCACCTCGAGGCCCTCGTCGCCGCGGCCGGCGGTAATGACCTCGTACCCCTCGTAGCGCAGGTTCTTCTGCAGACCCAGAGCGATCGCGGGGTCGTCCTCGATCAACAGGATCGTCTCCACCCGGCCCCCTCCTGCGACAGCGTGACGCGAACGCCCACCAGGGTGCGTCGTTCCGGTCACCACGGCGTCACCATCCCCACGCGCGCCCGGACCGCCCGGTTCCCGGCGCGCCTCACGGGCACCACTGTCGTTCCCGCGCGGGCGACTCTCAAGGGGTATGTGGGCGAAGGCCTGCTTCCAGCCGAACCCCAGATCCCTTATCGTGCCGCCCCATGAAGCACGCCCTGCCCTCGCTGGTGATCCTGGCGGCCCTCGCCGGCTGCACCTCCCCCGAGGTGTGCGACGAGCCGGCCGTGAAGATCCTCGCCGCTTTCCCGGGTCTGACGTACGTCGACGGGGACCCCGAGGCCGGCACCACCGACATGGTGTCGCTCCCCCTGCTGACCTACCGCACCACCGAGCAGCGGGGCACCCGCCAGACCACGCGGACCTACGTGCTGCCCCTGCTGGGCCGGTTCGAGCAGACCGACCGCCGCCTGCAGATCGAGTGGTCCGCGGCGCCGCAAGACCCGCCCCAGCAGGACGGGTGGTGGGGCAAGCGCCGCCGGATCACCCCCCGGAAGCCCCGCCCCGCCAGCGAGCCCGAGGCCGAGCCCGAGGCCTCGGAGCGCACGCAGCCCCGCGCGACCCCCGCGACTCGGCCGCCCGCGACGCGCCGCCCTGCGACGGCGCGGCCGGCGCCGCGCCCCGCCCGAGGCGTCAGCCGAGGCGTCAGCCCGGGCGGCGCCCGTCCGGCCCCCGTCACGCGCCCGGCGCCGGCGCCCTCGCCCGCGCGGAGCGAGGTCACGGCCAGCGCCGCGCGCGAGGACGATCGCCTGGTCCTGCGCCTCGACGGCGCGGGCACCGTGGAGCGCAGCCTCCCCCAGCAGCACACCGCGATCGACCTCCTGTTCCCCCTGTTCGCGCTCGAGACCCAGCGCCCCGCGGTGGCCCTGGTCGATCACGGCGGCAAGAAGGCGATCTACAAGGTCGGCAAGTCGAGCGACCGCTTCCGGCTCCTGCCCCTGTTCAGCTACGAGGACAGCGCCGAGCGGACCTCCTTCACCTTCTGGCCGCTGTTCTCGGGGTACGAGCGCGACGCCTCCGGCAGCTACCTGCGGCTGCTGTGGTTCATCAAGATCCCCCTGGATTAGCGGTTGGCTGGTGGCCAAATGCTCTCAGCCGTCCGCGTCCGCTGCCCCGCCACCTCCGCCAACCTGGGGCCCGGGTTCGACGCCCTGGGGGTAGCGCTCGCTCGCGCGAACGTGTTCGAGGTCGCCCTCAGCGGGGAGGGCGTCGCGGTGGAGGTGCGGGGGCCCGGCGCCGAGCGGATCCGCGAGGCCCCCGCCGACAACCTGGTGGTGCGCGCCTTCCAGGCGACCCGGCAGGCGCTGGGGCTCCCGCCCGCGAGGGGGCTGCAGGTGCGGGTCGAGGTCGGGGTGCCGCCCTCGCGCGGGCTGGGCTCCTCGGCGACCGCCGCCGTGGCGGGCGTCCTGGCCGCCGAGGCCCTGTCCGGCCAGGCGCTCCCGCCGGCGCGGCGGCTGGCCCTCGCCACCGCGGCCGAAGGGCACCCCGACAACGTGGTCCCCTGCCTGCTCGGCGGCCTGTGCGTCGCCGTCGCCGACCCCGAAGGGCCGACGGCCCTGCGGATCCCCCTGGCCGACCCGCCGGGCCTGGTGGCGGCGATCCCCCACGCCCTCGAGCTGTCCACGGCCGCCATGCGCCAGGTCCTGCCGGGGCAGGTCCCCTTCGCCGACGCCGTCGCCAACGTCGGCCGCGCCGCCCTGCTGGTCGCGGCCCTCCAGCAAGGCGACCGGACCGCCCTGGCGGCGGCCCTCCACGATCGCCTCCACCAGCCGTACCGCGGCGCCCAGATCCCCGGCTTCGCCGCCGTGCAGGCAGCAGCCCGCGGCGCGGGCGCGCTCGGCGTCGTGATCTCGGGCTCGGGGCCGACGCTGCTCGCGTTCACGGCTGGCGCCGCCGGGCGCGAGGCCGTGGCCGGGGCCATGGAGGAGGCCTGGCGCGCGGCCGGCGTGGACGCGACCGCCGCGGCGATCGAGGTGGACGAGCAGGGCGCGACGGTGGAGCCGATCGCTTAGCGGGGCAGGGTCACCGAGAAGCGGCTGCCCTTGGGCTTGAGCGGGGTGTAGCGGACCTTGCCGCCGTGGGCCTTCACGATCTCGGTGGCGAGGGTGAGGCCGATCCCGCTGCCCTCCACCCGGCTCTGCTCGGCGTTGCTGCCCCGCTCGAACTTCACGAAAATCCGCCGGCGGTCGGCGCGGGGCACGCCCATGCCGTTGTCCTCCACCGCGATCTCGAGCTGAGTGCGGCGGTTGGTGAGGACCACCCGCACGTTGCGCCCTTCCTGGGGGGAGTACTTCCAGGCGTTGTGGAGCAGGTTGAGCAGGGCCTCCACCATGGCGAACCGGTCGACCGGCACCGGCGGGATCTCCTGCACCGCCACCACCTCGATCGCCAGCTCCTCGGGGCTCTTGCCCAGCTGGTCGGCCAACACGCGCACCGCCTCGTCCACCAGCTCGCGCGGGTCGACGGTGCTGAACCGGACCCGCCACTTGCGGTTCTCGATGCGGCTGAACACCAGCAGCTGCTCGATCAGGCGGGCCAGGCGCTGCGTCTCGCGGTCCATGACCTGCAAGAACTCGCGCCGCTCCTCCTCGGTGTCCACCCGGTCGAGCAGCAGCGTCTCGAGGAACATGCGGATCGAGGTCAGCGGCGTCTTGAGCTCGTGGGTGACGTTCGACACGAAGTCGCTCTTGAGCTGCGCCGCCTTCGCCTCGCGGCGAATGGTGCGGGTGGTCACGACCACGCCCGCCACCAGCCCGCCCACCGAGAGGGCGATCGCCCACAGCTGCACCGTCTCGCGGGGGAGGTCGAGGGCGTCCTCCACCACCGAGGGCGCGTCGGGCCGGGGGCGCACCTCGACGCCCAGGTGGTCGAAGGGCGGCAGCAGCCCCGCCCGGGCCACCTCGTCGGAGGCCGGGGGCTCCTCGTCCTGCCAGGGGATCAGCTGGCTGCCCCAGGGGTCCGCCAGCACCCGCTCCGCGAAGGCGGCGTGGATCGCCTCCACGTCGACCTGCACCGCCACCAGCCCGATCGGCACCCCCGAGGGCCCCTTGATCAGCGCGTAGGTGAGCAGCTCGTGCCCGTCCGCCCGGCGAGCCTTCACGAACGGCACCCCGGTGGAGGTGAGGGCCCCCTCGATCGCGCCGCCCATGCGGTTGAGGGTCCCCTCGCGCAGGGCCGCCTGGAGGACCTGCCCGAAGGTCCCCTCCAGCCGGGCCACGTGCCGCTCCACCTCCCACCGCTGCTCGATCAGCTGGCGCGCCCGCTCGAGCGCCGCCGGGTCGTCGAGGAGCGCCGCCGCCCGCTCGCTCAGCTCGGCCACCGTCTCGGCCGGCAGGGCCAGGGCGTGCGCCTCGAGCTCCTCGAGCAGCTCGCGCAGGCGCTGCTCCGCGTCGGCGTCGGAGCGGGAGTGGGCCAGCAGGGCCAGGCGGAAGCGGGCCCACGCCGGGGAGGGGCGCCCGCGCAGGTCGACGAGGTCGATCGGGTAGCGGGCCAGGGCCTGATAGGCGCGCCCGGCGAGGGACGCGCCCCCGTCCTCCACCAGCGGCAGCGCCGGGGCCACCCCTTCGGTGCCCTCCTGCAGGCGGCCAAACTCGTACAGGGCCGCCGCGCGGGCCGGGGAGGGGCCCCGCCGGGCCGCCGCCTCGAGCAGGCGCAGCGCTCGCTCGGGCTCGCTGGCGGCGAGCCTCGCCGCCGCCTCCAAGCTGCCGGAGGGGTCGGGCGGCAGCGCGGCGCCGGTGACGCCCCCCAGGCTCGAGCCCGCGCCGCGAGGCCAGCTGGCGGGCGAGGCGCGCGGCGGCGCGGCCGGATAGACGCGGTGGCCGCGGGCGTCGAGGACGAAGAAGCCCTCCAGGAGGGGCTGCTCGCTCACCAGCCGCTCCAGCGCCGCGGCCGCGTCGCGAGCCCGCCGCGCCGAGCGCGGCGTGAGGGCGTGCTCGAGCTGCTGGACCGGCTCGCGGAACAGCTCGTCGAGGCGCTGAGCGAGCTGGCGCGCCTCACCTTGCAGGCGAGACGAGCGCTCCATGAGGCGAGTGCGCCGCTCGGCCTCCACCGCCTGCAGGGCGAAGGCCGACAGCAGGACGCTCGGGAACACGAGCGTCAGAATGAACACGAGCGTGGTGCGCAGGGGTCGCTCCGCCGGTCTGGTGCGCGCGAGGGAACGCGCCTGTTCAGGAATGGTAGCGGCAGCGTGAGAGCCTGAGGAGGGACGGGCGCGTTTGGTGCGTGATCCGCGCGCACCTGCCGCGGGTGCGGGTCTTCGCGAGGCAGGGCTGTCGGACCATCTCCGAGCAAGCACCCGCGCGAGGTGGGGCGGAGGGACGGCGCGCGCGGAGCTCTCGGAGACTGCGGTCTCCTCTCCCAAGGAGGAGCAGCGCGCGCCGTCCCGG
>JAWLGW010000055.1:0-13816 GCA_041690735.1 Planctomycetota bacterium | reverse complement strand
GCCCATGGAGGAGCCTCTTCCGGAGGAGGAGCCGCTCCCCGAGGACCCGGCGCCGCTGCCCGAGGAGGCGCCGCTGCCCGAGGAGCTGCCCGAGCCGGTGGAGGAGCCGCTGCCTGAGATGGGGGAGGAGCCGCTGCCCGAGGAGCCGGCAGAGGAGCCGCTCCCCGAGCTGCCCTCCGAGGAGCCGCTCCCCGAGCTGCCCATGGACGAGCCCCTGCCGGAGCTGCCGGCGGACGAGCCGCTGCCCGAGGAGCCGGCCGCCGAGGAGCCCGCGGACGAGCTGCCGGGCCTCGAGGACGAGCTGCCGGGCCTCGAGGACGAGCTGCCGGGCCTCGACGAGGAGCTGCCCGGCCTCGAGGGAGAGGAGCTGCCCGGCCTCGAGGGCGATGAGCTCCCCGGCTTCGAGGACATGGGCGACGAGTAAGTCGCTCGGTCTCCTCGCGAGGGGCGGGCCGTGCGGCCCGCCCCTCTTCATGTACGGGGCGGTCCTCGTTCGACGCGCGACGCAACTGAGGTGGAGCCTCGCACGGGCGGAGGCTGGCACGGTGCTGAAAGGGGTTACGGGGAGCCGTCGTTGGCAGCTCGGGCCCTCGAGATGCTATAGCTGGGGCATGCGTTTCGTCTGCCTGGCGCTGTCCGTGGCTTGCGTTGTCGGGTTCGCCGGCTCAGCGGCCGCCCAGCAGGGTCGCTACCGGATCGAGGGCCCTGGCCGGGGGAGCGCCGAGATCCGCCGCGACTCGACCGGCTGGACCGTCTCGGTGCGGAGCTTCACGGCCGACGGCGTCGAGCGGAGGACGGACGCCGCGGGAACGCCGCTGCGCGGAGGCGGGCTGCGGTTCCCCAGCCGGGCGGGCGGCGAGGACGAGGTGCTGCTGCGTCCGTCGCCGGGCGGGCGCGGCGTGCTGCTCGTCTCGTATCGCACGCGCGGCGGCGAGGAGGTCCGGCGGGAGCGCTGGGCGCCCAGCCGCGAGGCGCACGTGCCGCTGGTCGTGGTCGCGCTGTCGGGTGGGGGGGCCTTCCCGGGCGTCACGGCGCCTCAGGCGCGGGCAGCCCAGCAGTGGGTCGAGGGCCAACTCGAGGCGGTGTACGCCCCCCTGGGGATCCGCTTCTTCGCCCTCGGGAGCGGGCCGACGCTCCTCGACGGCCCCTCCTTCGATCGTGACGGGGACGGACGGCTGTCTCGCGGCGAGAGCGAGGCGATGCGCGACGAGCTCGAGCGGCGCGGGATCAAGCGCCCCGGCCGGGTGGTGCTGGTGGTGACCGCCAGCGCCTTCGTGCACGGCGCCTGCCGCGGCTGGACGCTCGGCGACGCGCCGCGCTCCCCCGACACCCTGGCCGACCCCAACGACAACTTCTCCCTGGTGGGCCTGCGCTACCTGGATCCGACCCGCTTCCACACGGTGGCCCACGAGGTCGGTCACCAGCTGGGGCTCGACGACGTGGGCCCTCAGAACCGCGACCTGCTGCACGAGCCGACCCGCGAGGACCACCTCATGATCAGCGGAGGGATCGGCCTGCACCTCGACCCGGCGCCGCGGTCGATCCTGCGCCGCACGGTGGTGGCGCGGTTCCCCGACTTCGGCCTGGAGGGGCGCCGCGCGGCGCTGCCTCCGGTGGAGGTCAGCGACCCGTCCCCCGTCGACCCCGCGGGCCTGCCGGTACCTCGCTTCGATGAGGAGAGGTCGCTTCGGGAGGGCTCGAACCGGAAGGACTGACCCCGGGCGAGCTCCGGCTACAGCGCGACGGGGTCGGCGAGCTCCAGGCTCTTGAGCTCCTGCGGGAAGGCCTCCATGAGGCGGCGCTCCACGCCCATGCGCAGGGTCATGACCGAGCTGGGGCAGGTGCCGCAGGCGCCAACCAGGCGGACCTTCGCCACGCCCTCGTCCACCGACAGCAGCTCGATGTCGCCGCCGTCGGCCTGCAGGAAGGGCGCCACGTCGTTGGCGATGAAGGCCTCGACCCGGTCCTTGAGCTCGCCCGAAGCCGGGACCATCTTGCCGCCGGCGGCCCCCTGGGCGGGCGGCTGCAGCTTGGCGTTGAGGAGCTCGGTGATCTTCGGCTCCAGGCCCGACCAGTCCGCCTCGCGCGTCTTGTTGACGGTGACGAAGTCGCCCAGCTGGAACACCGACTCCACGCCATCCAGGGCGAGGACGTCCTTGATCCCCTCGGGGGCCTCCGCGGCGTCGGCGCCCGACGCTCCGCCTGACGCTACGTAGGTCTGGCTGCCCTTGCCCAGCGAGAAGGCGAGGACGAACTTGCGGGCGTCGGGGTTGGGGGTCGCCTCGCTGCGCCGGACCGCCTTGCGGACCGTCGCCGCCTTGCCGCCGGTCAGCGAGAAGCCGCTGGAGGCGCCCTGCTCGAGGTAATCGACCCGTAGGCCGGGGACCACCTCCGCGAACTCGCGTTCGACCACGAAGGCCAGGCCGGCCGCCTCGAAGCTCACGTCCTGAGCGGTCTTCTCGTCCAGCGACAGGCCGTAGCGGCCGTCGTCCTCCACGAGGATCCGGACCACGGTGTCGCTGGGCTCCTCGCTCAGGTACTCGTCGAGCTTGCTCTTGGCCAGGGGCGTGACGGTGATGTCACTCATCGGTCACCTCCGGCCCAGAGGTTAACACGGCCACGCAGCCCGGGAACCGCCGGAGCCGTCCCGTTCCTCGCCCCGGGTGGCCGGCTACACCTCCTCGCCGACCTCCTCCTCCAGCTCGACCGGCTCGCCGTGATGCTCGTAGCCGGGGGGCCCCGAGTCCTCCTCGCGGCCGGCCCGGATCGCCAGCGCCAGGTGGATCATGCGCGCCATGTGCTCGACGGAGCCGTCCTGCAGCACGATCACGTTGCTGGCGCGTCCCGCCAGGCGGTGCCGGGGCGGGCGGTTGCGCGGCTCCACGAACACGGCGATCACGGGCTCGTTGCGGGCGCCGCTGCGGATCGCCTCGACCAGCTCGCGGCAGTTGTAGAGCTCGGAGGAGGCGTCGAGGAGGGCCAGGTCGAACTGGTGCCCCTTGAGCATGTCCAGCGCCTCGCGCCGCCCGGGGACCGCCACGATCTCGTGTCCCTCCGCCGCGAACCGCGCCGAGAAGTCCCGTCGCCGGCCGCGCCGAGGCGCGATGTCCAAAACCTTCACTCCATCCTCCGGTGTGCGCGCGCGCGCGCGATGAAGCGGCGATGGTAGCCGCGCGCCGGCCACCGTCAAGGCGACCCGGGCACCTGGGGAGCGGAAGACAGGAGGGAAGACAGAACAGAGAATATGAACATGAACTGGGAACGGGGAGTGAAGTGGTCTCCGCAACACGAAGCACGGTCCCTAATTTCATTCCTCATTCTTGATTCATATTCACATTCCCTGTTCTTCCTCTCCTACCGGTGAGGCGCCCTGGAGCTTGAGCTCGATCCAGCGGTTGTTGACGAAGGGGCGGAAGGTGACCCGGTAGCGGCGACCGATCTCCAGCGCCTCGAGGCCCGTCTCCTTGAGCTGCCCCTCGTGCACGTGGAGGGTCTGGCCGTCGTCGCTGATCAGGCTCACCTCCCAGTAGGGGCGCCCCGCGAAGCCGACGTACTGCTCGCGGACCTCGATCACCCCCTCCAGGCGGACGTCGAGCAGCATCAGTACTTGTCGACCCCGAACAGGTCGCGCTCGTAGCGGTCGGCGTAGGCGGCCAGGTTGCTGATCGAGGCGCCGACCTCCATGGGGTCGGCGTCCTGGACCAGCTGGGTGTCCATCATGACGAGCTGGCCCTCCTTGAGGGCGAACGCGCCGTAGCACAGGCGGGCGTTCTCCTCGAGGCACCGCTCGAACTCGATCCCCTCGGCCGGGCCGATCACGCTCCAGTAGCGCACGATCGGCTGGTCGGCCACGTCGGCGTCGGCCGTGATCAGCACCATCTGCGTGCGCCCGTCCCCGGTCGGGACCTCGATGCAGATGGAGCCGTCGCGCTCCTCGGTGACCTCCCAGCTGCAGGCCGAGGCGACCCGGTCGATGATCTCGCGGAAGCTCACGTGCTCCTCCACCGTTCCCGGCCCTCGCGCATGACGCGGGGCAGCGTAGGCGCGGAATTATAGCGCCCTCGGCCTTGTCGGAGCGACCTCCGCTCATACGATTCGCACCGTGCCGGAGCTGCCCGAAGTAGAGACGATGCGGCGGGGAATCGCGTGCGTGGAGGGGAGCCGGATCGCCTCGGCCACCTTCCCCCGGCGGCAGGATCTGCGCCCGCTGACGGTCGAGCCCACGCCGGCCCGGGTGTCGCGCCGGCTGCGGGGCCGCACGATCGACGCCGTCCAGCGCCTGGGCAAGCGGGTGGTGCTGGCCCTGGGCGACCTGCGGCTGGTGATCGAGCCGCGCATGACCGGCCTGCTCCTCCTGGCCGACCCGCCCACCGACCGCCACGTGCGGGCCCGGCTTCGCCTGGAGGGCGGGAGCGCGGCCGAGCTGCTGTTCTGGGACCGGCGCGGCATCGGCGTCATTAGCTTGCTGACCGCCGCCGAGATGGGCGAGCGCCTGGGGGCCGAACGCCTGGGTCCCGACGCCCTGGGGATCGGCGCGGCGCGCCTGCGGGAACGCCTGGGGCGCAGCCGGCGGGCGATCAAGGTGGGGCTCCTCGACCAGCGGGCCCTGGCGGGGGTGGGGAATATCTACGCCAGCGAGGCGCTTCACGCGGCGCGAATCCACCCGGCGCGCCCTTGTAAGGAGCTGCAACCTGCCCACTGGCGCCGCCTGGCCGATGCCCTGGAGCGCGTCTTGCGGGAGGCGATCCGCTATGAGGGATCCGATCTGGGCGACGGCACCTACCGGAGCGCGCTCGACCGCAAGGGCAGCAACTACCAGGTCCACCACCGGGTGTACGGCCGGGAAGGAGAGCCCTGCCGGCGCTGCGGCGCCACTGTGGAGCGGGTCGTCATGGGGCAGCGGGCCACCTTCTTCTGCGGCGAGTGCCAGCGCTGACGGTGGCGCGATGATGATGCAGGTGCGGCGTCCGGAACGCCGCGGGGCAGGGCTCACCTGCCTCGGTTCGAGTGGATGCAACGGACGGTGAGTAGCCTTACGTGCCCGTGCCCGTGCCCGTGCCCGTGCCCGAAGTCGTTTCGGGCACGGGCACGGGCACGGGCACGGGCACGAGCACGAATCGCGGAGGAGCTCGATGCCCGAGCTGCGTGACCGAGCAGGAACCGAGGACGGGGCGCCCCCGCGGCTAGACGCCAAGGCGCAGGAGGTGCGGGCGGCCCTCGAGCGGCAGCTCGTCGTGCGCCTGGGCCGCTCGCCCGACCGGGCGGGGCGCCACGACTGGTTCGTCGCCCTGGCGGAGCTGGCGCGGGACCGACTCCTCCCCCGCTGGGAGGCGAGCGAGCGGGCGGTCAGCGAGGCGGACGCCCGGCGCGTCGCCTACCTGTCCATGGAATACCACGTGGGGCGCCTGCTGCGGGCGAGCCTGCACGCCCTGGGGCTCGAGGGTCCTGCCGCCGCGGCGCTCGCTTCGCGCGGTCTGTCCCTGTCCGACCTGTGCGAGGAGGAGAGCGACCCCGGCCTCGGCTCGGGCGGCCTGGGGCGCCTCGCCGCCTGCTTCCTCGACTCCCTCGCCACCTGCGAGCTCCCGGCGATCGGCTACGGCCTGCGCTACGAGCTGGGGCTGTTCAAGCAGCACCTCGAAGGCGGCCACCAGAGCGAGGAGCCGGACCGCTGGCTGGAGCGCGGCTTCCCCTGGGAGGTGGCGCGGCCCACCGAGGCGGTGCGGGTCTCGTTCCACGGGCGCGTCGACAGCTACCGCGACGGCGACGGGCGCATGCACTACCGCTGGACCGGGACGGACGACCTGCTGGCGGTCCCTTACGACGTGCCGATCGCCGGCTACGGCGTCGGCGGCGCCACCACGCTCCGGCTGTGGTCGACCCGCCCCGTGGCGCACGGGGTGGACGGACGCGCCTTCCGCGAGGGAGACTACGCCCACGCCATGGCCGATCGAGCCCGGGCGGCGGCCCTGACGACCTTCCTGTACCCCGACGACGGCACGCCCGCCGGGCAGGCGCTGCGGCTGCAGCAGCAGTTCCTCCTCGCCTCGGCCAGCCTGCAGGACCTCCTGCGCCGCCACCCGCCCACCCACGAGGGCTGGAGCCTGGGCGACCACACGGTCCTGCAGCTCAACGACACGCACCCGGTGCTGTCGATCCCCGAGCTCATGCGCCTGCTCATGGACGAGCACGGCTTCCCCTGGGAGCAGGCCTGGGAGGTCACCCGCCACGCCTTCGCCTACACCAACCACACCCTGCTGCCCGAGGCGCTCGAGTCCTGGCCGCAGGAGCTGATGGGCTGGCTGTTCCCGCGCCACCTGCAGATCGTGCAGGAGATCGACCGCCGCCTGCGCCGCCGCCTGCGGGAGGTGAACGCCGACGGCGCCCGCACCGAGCGCATGGCCGTGCTCGAGCAGGGGCGGGTCCGCATGGCGAACCTCGCCATGGAGGGCAGCTTCGCGGTCAATGGTGTGGCGGCGCTGCACACCCGCCTCCTCGAGGAGGGCCTGCTGTCGGACTGGCACGAGCTGCACCCGGAGCGGTTCAGCAACAAGACCAACGGGATCACTCCGCGCCGCTGGCTGCGCCAGTGCAACCCGGGGCTGGCGGCCCTGATCGACGACCGCATCGGGCCCGGCTGGGACCGGGACCTCGAGCGCCTGCGGGCCCTCGAGCCCCTCGCCGACGACCCCGGCTTCCGGGCGGCCTACCGGGCGGTGAAGCTCGCCAACAAGCGAGCCCTGGCCGAGGTGATTCAGCGCGAGGTGGGCACGGCGCCCGTGCCCGAGGGCCTGTTCGACGTGCTGATCAAGCGGTTCCACGAGTACAAGCGGCAGCTGCTGCTGGCGCTGTGGACGATCCACCGCTACCGGGCGATCAAGACCGGCGCGTTGCAGGACCCGGTCCCGCGCACCGTGATCTTCGCCGGCAAGGCGGCGCCCAATTACCACGCGGCGAAGGAGGTGATCCGCCTGATCCTGCACGTGGCGGCGATCACCAACAATGACCGCGAGACGCGGGACCTGCTGCGGGTGGCCTTCCTGCCCAACTACCGCGTCTCCCTGGCCGAGGCGATCGTGCCGGCCGCCGACGTGTCGGAGCAGATCTCGACCGCCGGCTACGAGGCCTCGGGCACCGGCAACATGAAGCTGGCGCTCAACGGCGCCCTCACCCTGGGCACCCTCGACGGGGCCAACGTCGAGATCAAGGAGCAGGTCGGAGACGAGAACGTGTTCATCTTCGGCCTGCGGGCCGAGCAGGTGAAGGCGCTCCGCGCCGAGGGGTACGACCCCCGCCGGGCGGCCGAGGCGAACGCCGACCTGGGGTCGGTCCTCGACGCGATCGCGGGCGACGTGTTCGCGGAGGGGGGCTTCCCCGACCTGGTGGACGGGCTCCTCGATTACGACCCGTACATGGTGCTGGCCGACTTCCCCGCCTACGTCGAGGCGCAGGAGCGGGTCGACGCCGCCTGGCGCGACCCCGAGGAGTGGACCCGGCGGGCGATCCTCAACACGGCGCGCATGGGGTACTTCTCGAGCGACCGGACGATCCGGCAATACGCGGAGGAGATCTGGAAGATCTCGCCGGTCTCCGTGCGAGGCGCAGGGAGTTAGCGACAGCGACAGCTCTCTTCCCTCCCGCGTTCCCCCTTCTCCCTCCGCGGCTCCTACCCGGGTTGCTCCGCCGCCCCACGCGTTGGACAATGCCGCCGAAGCGAGCGGACAAAGGAGCGCCAATGTCGGGCTGGAGTGTGACGTACGTCGGGGAAGGGGTGAAGGCGATCGACGGGGTCGGCGTGTTCCAGCGCCACACCCGCGCCACCGTGTCCGAGGACGTGGCGAAGTCGCTCGAGGGCGACGCCAGCTGGCAGGTGACGCCGCCCGATCAGGCGCCGGCGCCGGTCGCCGCCGCGGCGCCCGCCGCCGCGCCCGCCGCGGCTGAGGCGAAGGCCGACGACAAGAAGGATGCCGCCCCGGCCGCCGACGCCAAGGCGGACGACAAGAAGGACGCCAAGGCGGACGACAAGAAGGACGCCAAGGCGGACGACAAGAAGGACGCCAAGAAGGACGCCAAGGCGGACGGCAAGAAGGACGCCAAGGGCAAGAAGTAGCCCCGGCACTCTTCCTCGTCCAGCGGCGGGCCCGGCGCGCCTGCGTCGGGCCCTCGGTCTGTACCCTCGACCGCGCCCGCCGCAGCACACACGAAAGAAGGCCGCCGGAGTCTCCTCCGGCGGCCTTGTGCTCCCAGTTCGCTACGTCGGCTGGGCCGGCGTGGCGCTCGGGTTCAGCCGATTACCAGCGATCGCGGCCTCCACCGCGACCGCCGCCGCCGCCGCCGCCGCGGGGCTGGCGCGGACGCGCCTCGTTGACCGTGAGCGAGCGACCGCCGAGCTGCGCGCCGTTGAGCGCCTCGATGGCCGCGTCACCCGCCGCCGCATCGGGCATCTCGACGAACGCGAACCCGCGCGGACGACCGGTGTCGCGGTCGGTCACGACGTTGACCCGCGAGACCGCGCCGTAGCTCTCGAAGAGCTGCTGGAGCTCCGCCTCGCTGGTGTAGAAGGGAATGTTGCCGACGTAGATGTTCTTCAAGATTCGAGAATCCTGCCCGAGCAGCGTGAAAGTCGTCCAGCGGCCCGTCCCGAGCTCCAGACCGCTGCCTCCGCCACCCCGGGAACCCAACGCAGAACGCTTCTACTGAACTGGTGGGGTCGACGGAGAGACCAGTTTACCCCGGCCCCTGGCGCCTGTGGGAAGGCCTCGCCCCGAGCGGCTGGCGGGGGACTGGGAGGGACTGGGGAGGGGGCGGAGCCCCCCCAGGACCCTACAGGTGCGCGTTAGCCGCTCAGGATCTCCGTCAGGTAGCGCCGCAGCAGGTCGGTCGCCCCCTCGCTCTCGCGGTAGGCCGCCAGGACCTTGTCGGGGGGGTCGACCATGTCGGGGTCCGAGTAGGCCTCGAGGTAGCGCAGGAAGCGCTCGCGGTTGCGCTTCATGCTCAGCTCGGGGTGGAACTGGGTGGCGTAGATCGGCTTCCCCTCCACCTTGAGGGCCTGGTAGGGCGATCGCTCCGACCCCGCCAGGTGGACCGTCCCCGCGGGGAGGCGGGTGGCGTGGTCCTTGTGGCCGAGCTGGGCCAGGAACCGGGGGGCGAGGTCGCGGAACAGCGCGTCCTCTCGCCCCGCCTCGGTCACGTGCAGCTCGAAGGTCCCCACCTCGGCGCGCCGTTTGTCGGTGACCACCTCGCCGCCCCCGGCCAGCACCAGCGCCTGGAAGCCGAAGCAGCTGGCGAAGGTGGGCTTGCCCGCGGCGGACAGCTCGCCCATGAGGTCGACGAACTGGCGCAGCCAGGGGTGCTCGGCGACGTCGCCGACGCCGTACTCGCCCGAGCCCCCCACCAGGACCACGTCGACCTCGGCCAGCACGTCGGCGGGCGGCGGACCGGTGAGCAGGTCCCAGGGCCGCAGAGCGTCCTCGGGGGTGGCGAGGACCTCGCGGAACGCCTCGAGCTCGTGCGGACCGGCCGGATCACCGGGGTTGCGGGCTTGGAGGAGGAGCAGCTTCATGGCCAGCGAGGATATCGCCTTCCCGCGGCCCAGGCCAAGCCGGGGGGAGCGGGAGGCTGCCCCGGCGGGTCGCTCTTCGGGAGAGTGGGGGGGAGGCTGTCGCAAGACGCGAGGAGCGCCTCGCGAGGAGCCCTATCGAACACGGAATATCAACAGGGAATATCAACGAGAACAGCGAACGGCTCGTCGTCCGAGCTAACTGCGTTGCCTACAGCGGAGCCATTCCCTGTTCCCACTCTCCGTTTGCTGTCGATCTTCCCTGTTCGATCTCCTTGGGCTACGGCGGCTGCGTCTTGCGACAGCGTCGAGGGGGCGGACCCCCCAGAAAACCCACTGTCCCCCCGCCTTGCCGACCCGGCTCCCATACCGTCAGATGGTCCCGATGCTGACCCTCGTCATCGCCTCGCTGGTCGGGCTGATCGCGCTCGGCGTTCTGCTGCCGATCGGCGCCCGCCGGGGCGTGCCCCTGCTCGAGCGGCCCGGGGCCCGGTGGGCGGTGTTCGCCCTGGCGCTGGCCCTGGGGGCGGTGCTGGACCTCGCCTCCAAGAGCTACGCCTTCGGCCACCTGCCCGATCCGGGCGACACGGTGGCGCTCACGTCGTGGTTCTCGTTCACCCACGCGCGCAACCTCGGGGCGGCCTTCGGCATGTTCCAGGGGCAGCACACCTTCTTCATGGTGGTCACGGTGGCGGCCCTGGTCGGGGTGCCCTACTTCGTGCACGCCGCCCGAGCTCGGGTGATCGCCACCGCCGCCGTCATGGGCCTGATCCTGTCGGGGGTGATCGGCAACTTCTGGGACCGGATGGTGTTCGGCTACGTGCGCGACTTCCTCGACGTGCACACCCCGCCGGCGGGGGCCCTGCACGACTTCTTCATGGGGACGGTCGGCAGGACGGTGTGGCCCACCTTCAACGTGGCGGACGTGTTCATTACCTGCGGCGCGGTCGTGGTGGTGATCCTGCTCAGCCGCGAGGAGGACGGTGAGGCCGCCGAGGCGCCGGCGCCTGCCGAGGCGGCCCCTCAGGCGGCGGCGCCGGAGGCCCCCGCGCCGGACGAGGCGGCGGCGCCCGCTCAGGCCGCCGCGGCGGAGGAGCGCGCGTGAGTGAGGCGGCGGCCGCCGTCGACCTGTCGGTCGACCTGGGCCGAGGGCTGCGCCTCGCCAACCCGGTGATCGGCGCCAGCGGGACCTGCGGCTACGGCGTGGAGCTGCGGCCGTTCTTCGACCCCGGCCGCCTGGGCGCGCTGGTCGGCAAGACGATCACCCGCGCGCCCCGGGAGGGGAACCCCGCCCCGCGCATGTGGGAGACCCCCGCCGGCATGCTCAACTCGATCGGGCTCCAGAACCCGGGGCTGGACCGGTTCGTGAGCGAGCTGCTGCCCGCCATGGTGGCCCTGGGCGCGCCGGTGGTGGCCAACGTCGCGGGGGAGGACGCCGAGGACTTCGCCCGCCTCACGGCAGAGGTCGGCGCCGCCGCCGGGGTGGCGGCGGTGGAGCTCAACATCTCCTGCCCCAACGTGTCCCACGGCCTCGACTTCGCCCGCGACCCGGCGGCCACCGAGCAGGTGGTGGCCGCCTGCCGGGCCGAGACCGACCGGCCCGTGTGGGCCAAGCTCAGCCCCAACGTGAGCGACATCGCGCCGATCGCCCGCGCTGCCGAGGCGGGGGGCGCCGACGCCCTGACCATGGGGAACACCGTGCTGGGCCTGGCGGTCGACTGGCGCCGGGGCAAGCCCCGCCTGGCCCGCGGCTCAGGCGGCCTGTCCGGCCCGGCGATCCGCCCCATCGCGCTCCACCACGCCCTGCGCTGCGCGCAGGCGGTCGAGATCCCGGTGATCGGCTGCGGCGGGATCGCCACCGCCGCCGACGCCCTCGAGTTCCTGTGCGTGGGCTGCAAGGCGGTCCAGGTGGGGACGGCCGCCTTCCGCGACCCCTACGCCAAGCCGCGCCTCGTCGACGACCTGGCCACCCTGCTGGCGGAGGCGCGGGTGGAGCGGCTGGAAGAGTTCATCGGGAGCTACCGGGCGCCGTAGAACGTGCCCGTGCCCGTGCCCGAGAGAGCCCCCCCTCCTCACAGATTGACCGCGTCACCCTGCGTGCTAGGCTGAGCCACCTGCCGCGCGCTGCGTCAAGGCCGGCGCCCGGCTCCCCGATCCAACCTCCTCCCCCGCGGGCTCGAGGCGGCACAAGGGCAGAGACATCGTGCTGGAAGACGTAGAGAATCCCCTCGCGAAGGTCGCCGACGCGCTGGCGTCCAGCTGGACCCGCATGTTCGGGAGCCGCAACGACCGCCTGGTCCGCGAGCTCCTGCCGATCGTGGCGGACATCAACGCCCGCGAAGACGAGTACGAGCGCCTGTCCGACGACGCCCTGCGGGGCAAGACCGACGAGCTGCGGGCGCGCATCGAGCGCGAGCTCGAGTCCCGCGGCGGGCCGGGCCTGCTCGCCGAGGCGCGCGCGCTCCGCATGGACGGCCGCCCCGAAGAGGCCGACGCGGTCGACGAGAAATTCAAGAAGATCGAGCAGGAGATCCTCGACGGCCTGGTGGTCGAGGCCTTCGCGCTGGTGCGCGAGGCGAGCAAGCGCACCCTCGGCCAGCGCCACTACGACGTGCAGCTGATCGGCGGCGTGGCGCTGCACCGCGGCTGGATCTCCGAGATGGTGACCGGCGAGGGCAAGACCCTGGTGGCCACCCTGCCGATGTACCTCAACGCCCTCCCGGGCCGCGGGGTGCACGTGGTGACGGTCAACGACTACCTCGCCCGCCGCGACCGCGACCTCAACGCGCAGGTCATGGAGCTGCTCGGCCTGAGCGTGGGCTGCATCCAGTCCCACATGAGCAATCAGGACCGGCGCGAGGCCTACGCCTGCGACATCACCTACGGCACCAACAACGAGTTCGGCTTCGACTACCTGCGCGACAACATGAAGGTCGACGCCGGCTCGCAGGTCCAGCAGGGGCGGCGCAACTTCGCGATCATCGACGAGGTCGACTCGATCCTGATCGACGAGGCCCGCACGCCGCTGATCATCTCGGGCGACGCCAGCGACTCCACCGAGATGTTCGGGATCGCCAACGAGGTGGCCAAGAAGCTGCGCGGGGTCGACAAGAACCGCCTGGAGCAGGAGGCGCAGAAGCGCGGCGTCGAGAAGGAGGACCTCGAGGACGAGTGGGACTTCGTGTTCTCGCTCAAGGACCACCAGGTCACCCTGTCCGAGCGCGGCGTCGAGCGGGTCGAGAAGCTGCTGGGGCGGGGGAACATCTACGACAGCGCCAGCAACCCCTGGCCGCACCACATCGAGCAGGCCCTGCGGGCTCACGCGATCTACAAGCGCGACAAGCACTACGTCGTCCAGGACGGCGAGGTGATCATCGTCGACGAGCACACCGGCCGCCTGATGCACGGGCGCAACTGGTCGGACGGGCTCCACCAGGCGGTGGAGGCGAAGGAGGGGGTCAAGATCAAGCGCGAGACCCAGACCCTCGCCACGATCACCCTCCAGAACTACTTCCGCCTGTATCGCAAGCTCTCGGGCATGACGGGCACCGCCCTCACCGAGGCGGGCGAGTTCATGAAGATCTACAAGCTCGACGTGCTGTCGGTGCCGACCAACAAGCCGCTGATCCGCAAGGCGTTCGGCGACGTGGTCTACCGCTCGGTGCGCGAGAAGTACAAGGCGATCTGCGCCGAGATCGAGGCGGTGCACGCCCTCGGGCGGCCGATTTTGGTCGGCACCATCTCGGTGGAGAACTCCGAGAAGCTGGCCGAGATGCTCGTCCGGCGGGGGATCCCCCACGAGGTGCTCAACGCCAAGCACCACCAGCGGGAGGCCTCGATCGTGGCCGAGGCGGGGCACCTCGGCCGGGTGACCGTAGCCACCAACATGGCGGGCCGCGGCACCGACATCCTGCTGGGGACCTTCAGCGCCGAGGAGCTGCTCGAGCACTGGAAGGCGCGCCGCGCCGCGCCCAAGGACCTCTCGATCGACGACCCGGACCTGTACCCCCGGCTGATCAGCCACTGGAAGAGCTTCCGCCTGTCCACCGGGTCGACCCTGTGGGAGGAGTGGGAGTGGCGGGGGATCCTCGACCACTTCGAGGAGCGCGTCGCCGGGCCGGACGGCCAGGAGTACCCCAAGGTCCCGCTGGGCGGACGGGTCCAGGACCTGGGCGGGCTGCACATCATCGGCACCGAGCGGCACGACTCGCGCCGGATCGACAACCAGCTCCGCGGGCGCTGCGGTCGCCAGGGCGACCC
>JAWLGW010000054.1:0-14135 GCA_041690735.1 Planctomycetota bacterium | reverse complement strand
CCGTCGAGCTCCACCACGTGACCCTCCTCAGCCCGGGTCTGACGCAGGCGGGCGCTCCCCTCCAGCCGGACGGCCGCGATCTTTCGGTGCGCCAGGGCGAAGTGGATCGTGCCGCGCAGGCGGGTGCTGAGGCGCGGAGCGTCCTCCTTGGGTCCCTGCTGCCCGGCCGCCTCCACGGTCAGGGCGATCACCGCGAACCGCTCCGGCTCGCTCTCCTCGTCGAGGGCCTCCTCGCGCACGGCCGTGAGGGTGGCGGCCATGGCGCCGGCGGGGTCCTTGCCCAGGCCGGGGCCGAGGGCGGTGCGGAACCGCTCGCCCTCGATCCGCCAGGTGGCCCCGATCGCCACCGGCTCACGGGGGAGGGCGGCCTCGTACCGCTCGGTCAGCACCTCGTCCGCCACCGCCTCCTCGGCCAGCGGCGGGTCCCCCTCGGGCACCCGCACCTCCACCGCCTCCCCCCCCGGCTCGCGCAGGAGGACCAGGCGCCGCTGGTGGAGCGGGTGCAGGCTGCGGTCCAGCCGCGGCGCGCCCGGATCGCGGGCGCCCACGATCGCCTCTTCGTAGCGGCGGCGAACCTCCAGCGGCCCGTCGGGGTCGGCTCGCTTCACCTCGCTGCGGGAGCGGCGCCGCACCCGCTGCTCCTGCTCGCTGGTGCGGTCGATCCCCACCGAGCGGGCCACCAGCCGCACCCGCAGCAGCAGCGACAGCTCCGCCTGGGTCTCCCACCGCTCGCCGGGCGCGTAGCGGGGGCGCAGGTCGTAGCGCTCGCCCCCCTGAGCGCTCCCAGGCGGAGGCGGGGCGTCCTGGGCCTGCACCACGGCCCCGCTCAGCGCCAGGAGCGCGAGGCAGGCCAGGGGCAAGGCGAGGGAAGGGCGGCTCAGGGGCTACCCGACGGGTTGCCCGGCGAGGGCCCCGACCTCCTCGTCGGTGAGGATCCGGTTGGAGCGCTTGGCGGCGTCGAACACCTTGTCCACCAGCTCGTCGCTGGCCTCGATCCCGCGCTTCTCCAGCCAGAAGGTGACGTTGCTGCGGCCGCTCATGGGGCCGATCGTGATCCGCTGCTCGAGGCCGAACTCATCGGCGGGCACGCCCGAGTAGACCCTGTTCGCCAGCCAGGTGTCCCCGCGGCGGAGGGCCTTGATCACCGCCGCCGCGTGCACCCCGGTGGCGGTCTCGAAGGCATCCTTGCCCACCACCGGGTAGTTGACCGGGATCGGCACCTTGCAGGCCTCGCTGACCTTCTGCACGTAGGCCGGCAGCTTGGTCAGGTCGATCGCCGGGTCGAGGTAGCCCATGAGGCGCATGTTGACCAGCAGCTGGTCGGTGGCGGTGTTGCCGCACCGCTCGCCGATCCCGAGCGCGCAGCCGTGGACCTGGTCGACGCCCGCCTCGATCGCCGCGATCGCGTTGATCAGCCCCAGGCCGCGGTCGTTGTGGCCGTGCCAGTCGAGCTTCACGTCGGCGTCCCCCACCAGCCGCTTCATGTGCGCGATCAGCTGGCGCACCCCGTGGGGCGTGACGTGGCCGACGGTGTCGCAGATGCACAGCCGCTTGGCCCCGTGCTCGATCGCGGCCCGATACAGGGTGTCGATCGTCTCGGGGCGAGCGCGGGTGGTGTCCTCGGTGACGTACATGACCTCGAGGCCTTCCTTGACCGCGAAGTCGATGGCCTCGGTGGTGTGGCGGACCATGCGCTCCTGGTCCCAGTTCTCGGTGTACTTGCGGATCTCCGAGGAGCCGAGGAACAGGCAGGCCAGGATCGGGACGCCTGTCTTCTGGGTGATCTCCGCCATGGGCTGCACGTCGGCGATCACCGTCCGGCCGGCGCAGTTGGCCTTGATCTTCAGCTTGGCGTCGCGGATCTCCTCGCACAGCCGGGTGACGTCCGCGACCGCCCGCGGCCCCGCCCCGGGCAGGCCCACGTCGGCCGTGTGGATCGAGAGCGCGTCCATGAGGTGGAGGATCTCGATCTTGTCGCCGATGTCCGGGTCGTGGACCGAGGGGGACTGCAGGCCGTCGCGCAGGGTCTCGTCGTCGATCGTCACGCGGGGCCGCGCGCCGTCGCGGTCCACCTCGTTCCAGTCGTAGATCAGGTCCTTGTCCTCGTGCGCCATGCGAGCCTCCTACCCGCTCCGAGCGTAACCCAAACGGGCCGCGCGGGGGACCGGGGCGCCAGTCACGTGCCCGTGCCCGTGAGGCTGTCCGAACACGCCGGCCGGAAATCACAGCAGCGAACAGTGTGGTTCCTGGGGGGCTCCGCCCCCCCGGTTCCCCCCGAAGAGCGCTCCGGCGGAGGTGCGGGCTTCCCCGTCTCGACAGGGACACACGGTGGAGTCCGCAGCTCCGCCCGCACCTCCTTGTCGCGCCACCTCGCGCGAGTGCTCGCTCGGGGACGACAGCCGAGACCTTCCTGCCACGGACCCGCACTCGCGCGAGGTGCTCCGACCCCGCCGGGCTCTACGGCTCCCCGCCGAAGAACTCCATCCACTCCTGCACTTCCTCGTCGCCCAGGAGCGGCGGCGCGTCGGGCGGGGGAGCGGCCGCCGGGCCGGTCGCGGGCTCCGCGCCAGGGGACGCGGCGCCGAAGGTCTCCATCCAGCTGGTGACCTCGGCCTCGGACAGCTGCCCGGGGTCGCGCAGGACCACCTCCGCGTGGGCCTCGAGGTCGAGCTGCACGTCGGCCATGAAGGCCGCCGGCTCGATCACCCGCTGGCCCAGCTTCGCGGCGTGCAGGACGATCTCCCCATCGGCGGACACCAGCACGTGGTCGCCGGCGCGCTCGAGCAGCCGCTTGAGGTCGTCGTCCGCCTCGCTGTCCACGAAGCGCACCTGCAGGCCCTTGATCCGCGGGCCGCGGGGGAGGGGCGCGGCGCCGTCGAACACCAGCACCAGGTCGGGCGGCTTGGGCTGCGCCGCGCGCCAGCGGGCCAGCAGGTCGACCAGCGCCCAGCAGGCGGCCCGGGGGCCTTGCCTGCGCAGGACCTCGCGCAGCTCGGGGACGGCGTGCAGCAGGTTGTAGGCGTCGACGAGGAGGCTCACCCGCCGAAGACGCTGCGCTCGCGGACCTTGCGCAGCTTGGTGCTGGTGACCGCCTCCACCCGGTTCTTGACCGTGTCGATCAGGCGCAGGCTGAAGATGTAGTCGTGCTGCTTCACGCTGCCCTGCTCGATCACGTCGTCGGTGATCTCGCCGCGCAGCACCAGGGCCACCACGTCCTCCTCGCCGTAGGCCAGCTCCTCGTTGGTCATGCCGGCCTGCGAGTAGTCGCGCTCGTCGTTGACGGCGGCGAGGTCGCCGGCGTCGCCGACCACGTACACCACCCCCTGCTCGACCATGGCGTTGAGCAGCTCGTTCTTGAGGGTGACCACGTCGAAGTGCTCGCGGGTGCGGTTCTGGATCTTGCTCATCCGCACCTGCGGCTTGTGGGGCGGGTCCTGCGTCACGCGCACGTGGCTGCCCCACCCGCGGGCGTTGAGCTGCGCGATCTTGTCGCACATGGCCTCGACCGCGGGGCGGATCTCGTTGAGCCCGATGTGGTCGGTCTCCACCAGGCCCTGCTCCGAGACGTCGGCGACCCGGTGGGTCGTGCTGGAGCAGCCGGCGAGCAGCAGGGACAGCAAGGCGGCGGGGGCGGCCGCGGCGGCCGTGAAGGACGTACGCATCATGCAGTCGCTCCGATCGATCAGCGGTCGGCGTCGGTGACGCCCGAGTGCCAGCGCAGCTCGAACACGCCGCGCGCTGCCCGGGGCTGCGTGGCCCGGCCGGTCACCTGCTTGTCTTCCAGGGCGTCCACGAACACCGTGCGCCAGTGGTCGCTGGCCTCGCTCACCTGCTGGAAGTCGTCGGCGTCGTACCAGGTCCAGCGGTACTCGAGGGTCTGCTTCTCCTCGACCTGGCTGCGGAGCTGCACCACGCCGGTCAGGATCTCGTCCTCGTACAGGGCGCGCCCCGAGACGATCTCGACCCGCTCGTGCAGGTCGAGGTTGACCACCTCGATCTGAGCGGTCCGCTCCGGGTACACGATCGCGCGGTTTGCGGCGGGGCTGACGGCGCAGCCCGCCAGCGCCGACAGGAGCGGCAGCAGGGCGGCGGCGGCGAACAGCTGTGCTCGAATCGAGGTCAACAGAGCCATGGGGGGTCACCTCCATCGTGCCCGGACGGGGCCCGCGCCGCCGTCATTCAGCGGCATGGTAGCCGGGCCCGCTCAATAATCGAGGGCGCCGGCGCCCTCGAGCCCGTAGGAGCGCACGACCAGGGTCGCCTGCCCCTTGCTGCGCTCGTTGCGGCCTACGCTGCACACGGCCGGCTGGAGCGCCTCCACGCCCGCGGCCGTGTGGGACACGCTGCCGGGGCCGCGGGGGCGCCACTGGAAGACCTGCGGGGGGACCTTGACCCACTCGCCCCGCTGCTCGGTGAGCAGGTCGAGCCGCTCCACCCGCTGGCCGCGCACGTCCAGCTCGAAGCAGTACGAGCGCCCCTGGCGCTCGTAGGGAGCGGTGGTGACGGTGACGTATTCGCCGCGGCCGTCCCGCTCCAGCAGCGCCGAGGCGACCGCCACGTTGCCGCGCCAGCTCTCGCCCTTGCCCCGCTCGAAGGTCAGCTCCAGACTCATGAGCCCGCGCAGGAACGCGTCCTGGACCGCCTGGGCAGAGGCGGGGCCGGCCAGTGTGTCGGAGGTCTCGGGGGTGTCGGGGACGAGCACGTCCTCGATCACGACCTCGTCCTCGGCGGGTTCGGCGGCCGGGGCGTCGGGCTCGGGGAGGAGCACGTCCTCCACCTCCAGCTCTCGCTCCCCGGGGGCGGCGCGCCGCTCGTCGCGGGCCGGGTCCTCCTCGAGGACGTTCACGCGCTCCTCGGTGCTCTCGGGCCGTGTCGGCTCCTCCGCGGCCGGAGCGACCGGCTCCTGGTCCAGGACGTTCGCCTGCGTCACCTCCTCGACCGCCGCGCGCGGCGCCTGCGGTCGCGGGGGAGCGGTGGCGGTGACCGCCTCGGCAGGCGCCGCGTCGTAGGGCTCCTGGGGCAGGTCCCAGTACAGGCTGGAGCCGATGGCCCGGGCGTTGATCATGCGGTGCCGGCGAGGGGCGACCGTCACCTGGCCCAGGTCGTACTTCGACACCGGGTTGCCGGCGCCGTCGAGGAGCACGACCTGCGCCGGGTAGGTGCCCGGCGGCAGGTAGACCCGCGCCGCGCACAGGTACTCGGGCAGGGTCCGCCAGCAGCGCAGGTCCGCCTGCTCGCTGACGACGTTCCAGATCGAGGTGCTGATCGTCCAGAACCAAGCCAGGCCCTCGGCCAGCGCCTTCTCCTGGTCGTTGGTCCCCTGGTTCTCGATCACCGAGTGGCCGCCCTCCTGGATGGCGACCTTGGCGGCGATCCGGATGATCTGCTTGGCGATCATGAGGGGCAGGCGGTCCCGGTGGTACTGGAAGGCCATCTCCTTGACGTTGGAGAGCACGACCGTGCGGGCCTCCTGGTCGCCCACGATCAGCCGGGCGCCGGCCACCCGCGAGGAGCTCGGCTTGTAGATGGGCATGGCGAAGGCCGCCGCGCCCCGGTAGGTGGGGAAGATGACCTTGAGCTCGTCCTTGTAGGGGGCGAAGCCGCTCTCGAAGAACAGGGCCACCGACCCGGCGTCGCGGGGGAGGGGCTCGAGCCCGGCCCGCCGCTCCAGGGCGCGCGCCTCGGCCGGGTCGCCCGAGGCGGCGGTCATGCGGGCCAGGTCGCGCTGAATGAACGGCACCTGCCCGAACCGCTCGGCCACCCGCTTGAGGTCGATCAGGGCGGCGTTGTAGTCCGCCGACCGATCGGCCACCGCCTCACGCAGCCAGGCGTTGAGGTAGCGGATGTAGCGCGGGTCGTACACGTCCTCGGGGGAGCTGGGCGCGTCGCCGTAGCTGTACGCCTCGCGCATCTTGCCCGCGATCTCGCCGGTGTCGAGCTCGCCCTTGTTGTCGTTCGCCTCCCGCTCGGTGGTGGCCAGCTCCTCCTGGTAGATCTTGCGGGCCTTGTCCTGAATGTCGTACGTCCGCAGCACCTCGGTCAGCACCCCGTCGCGCTCGCCGCCGAGGTAGTAGTTGCGCGCCTGGTAGCTCTGCAGCAACAGCTGCTCGAACACCGCGCCGGTGTAGGGGATCGTCTTCTCGTTGACCAGGATCGAGCCCACGGTCTGGGCGACGTCCGAGGCGCTGACCAGCGCCCGCTCCTGATACTCCACGACCTTGCGCGCGGCGCGGGCGAACAGGGATCGGCTGTCCCCGTACTGTGCGCCGACCTGCGCGCTCAGGCCTGCCTCCAGGTGGTACAGGAGCGAGTCGTTCGCGTCCTCGAGGTGGTCTCGATACTCCTCGAGCGCCGCGGCGAAGTCGCCTCGGGCGAAGGCCTCCCGGGCGTCCTCGGTGGCGACGTTGTAGTCGCCGAACACCGTGCAGCCGGGCGCTCCCGACAGGAGCGAGACCAACAGCAGGGCGGGGGCTGCGGGAAGGCGGACGAAAGACATAACCCCTCCAGGCGCGGAGGGCGGAGTCTACCAATCGAGGCAGGAACTGCGCCGCACCACCTGGACCATCCCCCACTGGACCGCGGCCCTCCGGTGGGGGATCGTAGGGGCCGACCTGGCGCCGGCGGCGCCCCGGTGGAGGTGTGCATGCGAGCGCGACTGTTGGGCCCCCTGCTGGCGGCGGCCCCCCTCCTCGGCGGCTGCGCCGCGGGGCAGTTCTACGACGCGGCGGCGGCGATCCAGACCCGCAACCCGCACGCGGCCATGGAGTACGCGGCGCTGTGCCTGCAGGAGGACCCCGAGCACCGGGACGCGCACATCCTCGTGGGCGAGAAGATCCTCAAGCTGATCGCCATGGAGCACGAGGCCAAGGTCAAGGCCATGGTGGAGGCCGGCAACTACGAGCAGGCGGTGGCCGATTGCGACCGGGTGGTCGCCTCGGCCTACCTCGCCCGCACGCTGCCCGGCAGCAACTACCAGATCTTTCACGAGGACCACCGCGCGGAGCTGGCGGGGCAGGCGGCGGAGAAGTTCTACCGCCTGGGCGAGCGCTACCGCGACGAGGGCGACCCGAAGGAGGCCGCCAAGGCCTTCCGCCGGGCCCTGGGCTTCCGCACCAGCTACCGCGACGCGCGGGCGCAGTACGACGCCTGCGTCGCCGCCGCCAAGACTTACCTGTACGTCGCCTGCGACGCGCGGGGCGCCGATCCGGAGGCCGTGCGGGTGATCCTGGAGGGGATCCCGCGGGCGGCCCGCCAGCGAGGCCTGGCCTTCCTGGAGTTCGTCGACGAGCCGGGGCAGGCGAACGCCGTGTGCCGGGTGCGGGTCGAGGAGGCGGCGCACCACGACACCGGCTGGCAGGCCCGCGAGGGGAGCAACGAGGTGTGGGTCACCAAGCGCGACCCCAACACGGGGCAGGCGATCGTCGACCCCAAGACGGGGCAGGCCCTGCAGGAGAAGAAGCGCGGCTGGTGGACCGAGTACTCTCGCGAGGTGAGCTACCGGTTCCGGGTGGGCTTCACCGTCGAGCCCCGCCGCGCCGGCGACCCCGCCCCCTCGGGCTCGGCGGGCGCCAGCCGCTCCGACGCGGGCCGCTACGCCCAGTGGAGCGGAGCGTCGGCGGCCGTCCCGCTCGACGTCCAGTCGCTGCCCAGCAGCCCCTCGCGCCTGCGCAGTCGCCGCGACCTGGCGGTCGACAGCGCCAGCGCCTGCATCGACGACCTGGCCCACCAGCTGTTCCTGGCCTACGAGAAGTGAGCGCGGAGGAGACCCTCATGACTGGACGCACGCTCCGCCGCCGCCTGCTCGCCCTGGTCGGTCCGGCCCTCCTCGCCGCCGGGTGCGCCAACCTGGTGGTCGGCCGCCCGATTCCCCTCGAGAACGTGCAGCAGGTGCGCGAGGGCTTCACCACCCGCGACCGCGCCCTGACCCTGTTCGGCGAGCCCCTGCGCAAGGTCCCCAGCGAGGACGGCGAGATCTGGGTCTACCGCTACCTCGACGGCCGCGGCACCAGCCAGGAGCTGGTGGTGACCTTCACCGGCGACCTGGTGAGCACCGTCGTCCATAACTGATGTGGTTTGCCCGTGCCCGCGAGGTTTCGGGCACGGGGACGGGCACGGGCATCCCGATGAGGCGCGCGCCGGGAGCCGCGCGGGCTGTCCCGAGGCTCAGTGATCACGCTGGCGCGGCGTGCGCGACCCTGTCAGCATCATCCTTTCCATGACCCTCGATCCCGTCGAGCACGCGGCGCGGGCGATCGTCCAGCTCGGCCTGGCGCCGCAGGAGGAGGTGGACCGCCACCTCGAGGCCTGGCGGTCCCGCCCCCCCGGCATGGGGACGGTCGACGACGACGGGGACCTGGAGGCGTTCCTGGCGGCGGTCTATCGAGGGGGGCTCCTGTCCACCGATCAGTACCAGGCGCTGCTCGGGCTCATGTGCGGCCCCGCCGCCCGGACGTCGGGCGACCCCCTGCTCGGGCAGCGCTTCGGCCCCTACGTCACCCAGCGCAAGATCGGCGAGGGCTCCATGGGCAAGGTCTACCTCGCCCACCGCCACGACGCCCCGGCCGAGCGCCTCGTGGTCAAGGTCCTGCCGGTGGCCAGCGACAGCGACGACGTGGAGCGGTTCGCCCGGGAGGGCGAGATCCTGGCGACGCTCCGCAGCCCGCACGTCGTGCGGGTGTACGAGGGGGGGCGCGCGGGCGGCTACCACTACCTGGCCATGGAGTACGTCGAGGGGCGCACCCTGCAGCAGCTCCTCGAGGAGCGGCGGGTGTTCCCCTGGCAGAGCGCGACCCGCGCCGTGCGCCAGCTCGCCCTGGCGCTGGCGACGGCTCACGTCATGGGCGTGGTCCACCGGGACGTGAAGCCGCACAACGTGCTGGTGGCCCGGGACGGCACGCTCAAGCTGTGCGACTTCGGGATCGCCAAGCTGGTCGACCACACCTTCACCTCCCGGGCCGGGCAGATCCTGGGCTCGCCGGCGTACATTGCCCCCGAGCAGTGGGGCGACCACCGGGTGGACCACCGGGCCGACCTGTTCGCGGTGGGGGTGATCTACTACCAACTGCTCACCGGGCGCACGCCCTTCCACGGCAAGACCCCCGCCGAGTACGCGGCGCGGATCCGCGCCGGCGAGTACCTCCCGGTGCAGGGGCTGCGCGCCGACCTGCAGCCGAGCGTGGCGCACGTGGTGGAGCAGCTCCTGGAGCGGGATCGGCGCTACCGCACGCCCACAGCTCACGCGCTGGTCAGCGACCTCGACCGGGTGCTGCGCGGTGAGGCGCCCGACGTGCCGCGCCTGCAGCGAGTGGACGGCGGGCAGCCGTTCCCGCTGCTGGGTGCGTCCGGCTTCCCCATAGGCGCCGCCGCCGCGCGGGGGCTCACCCTCGACCACACCGGCGCCCCGGCGGAGCTGGCGGTGATCGAGCGCACCGCCGCCGGCCTGTTGCTGCGGGTCAAGGACCCGGAAGGGGTGACGATCAACGGGCAGGTGGTGCGGGGGGAGGTGATCCTCAAGCCCGGCGACGCCCTGGCCGTCGCCCCCGGCCTCACCTACCGCTACCGCGAGGGAAACCTCGGGGGCAGCGGCCTCGGCAGCCTGGCCCTGTCGGGAGAGTCGGACGGCCCCCTCTCCGCGCCCGACCCGGTGGCCCTGTCCCCGCCGCGGGAGGCGCCGGGCGTCCTGGTGGCGGCGCTCGAGGACGCGGGGCATCCGCTGGCGCTGCTGTGCTGCCTGGAAGCCCTCGACGAGGCCACCTGCGAGTTCGCCCTCCGGGAGTCGCTGCAGGCGCTGGAGGCGGCGGGGCTGCCGCCCGAGGAGGCGGGGCGGGTCGCGGGCCGGGCGCGAACCCTGTGGCGGCAGCGGGTGGGCTGGATCGCCGACCGCCTGTTCCAGGCCACGCACGAGAACCTCGGGCCGCGCCTGGAGGACTGGCTCGGCTGGTGGGTCGAGGTCGCCGACCGTTACCCGCTGCAGGTCCGGCCGCTAGGACCGCGGGTGCGGGCGCGGCTGCTGATCACCCCGCCCGGCGAGGCGGGGCCGCCTCGACCCGCGGACCTGACCGAGGGGGAGAGCTGGGAGCTGGGCCGGTCTCAGGACTGCGACGTGGTCCTCGACGACCTGTCGGTGTCGCGCCGGCACGTGCGCCTGTATCGGCTGATCAGCCGCTACGCCTACCGCGACCTCGGCAGCCGGCAGGGGGTGCGGATCGGCGGCCAGCGGCGCGAGCTGGGGGTGCTGCAGCCCGGCGAGAGCCTGGAGCTGGGTCGGGTGCGGCTGCGGCTGGCCCACCTGCCGCCGACCGAGCGGCCGGCGCGCCAGCCGGTGGAGCGGGGGCTGTTCACCGCGCTGGTGGAGACGCGCTCCCGCCACGTGCTCGCGGCCCTCGTCGACCTCCTCGACGTCGACCGCAGCCAGCACTGCTGCCGGCGCGCCGCCGCCGACTTCGGCCTGGAGGCGGGCGAGCTGGAGCCGATGCTGGCCCCGTTCCTGCAGGTCCACCGGGCCCTGGCCAGCGAGGCGCTCCCGGCGATCTCGCGGGTCAACTTCGGCGACGACCCGATCGCCTGGCGCGCCTGGCTGGCCGAGCAGGAGCTGCCGCTGCAGGTGGCGCCGCCCGGCTGGTGAGGTGAGCGATCAGCTCGCCTCGAGCGCCTTGCGGAGCGCCTGCCGGGCCCAGGAGGAGAAGTGGGTGCCGAAGCCAGCGCGGGCGCTGCGGGGCGGCATCTGGCCTCGAACAGCCTGCTGGTGGAACTTGCGCAGCGCCTGATCGAGGGCGCTCAGGCACGCCTGGTGGAGGCGCTCGACGGGAGGGGGCGTCGGCGCGCCCGCCGGGCGGCGGGCCAGCCGCAAACCACCTCAGTCCTCGCGCACCTTGCGCATCTTGGTGCTGGTGACGATCTCGACCCGGTTCTTCACCGTGTCGACCAGGCGCAGGCTGAAGATGTAGTCGTGCTGCTTGACGCTGCCCTGGCGGATGATGTCGTCGGTGATCTCGCCCCGCAGCACCAGCGCCACCACGTCCTCCTGGCCGTACTCGATGGTCTCGTTGGTCATGCCGGCCTGGGAGTAGTCCCGCTCGTCGTTGACCGCCGCCAGGTCGCCGGCGTCGCCGACCACGTACACGACGCCCTGCTCGACCATGGCGTTGAGCAGCTCGTTCTTGAGGGTGACCACGTCGAAGTGCTGGGTGGTGCGGTTCTGGATGTCGGAGATCCGCACCTGCGGCTTGTAGGGCGGGTCCTGGGTCATGCGGATGTGCGAGGCCCAGCCCTGCGCGTTGCGCTGGGAGACCTTGTTGCACATCTGCTCGACGGCCGGGCGGATCTCGTTGAGGCCGATGTGGTCCGTCTCGATCAGGCCTTGCTCGGTCACGTCGGCGACCCGGTGGGTCGGCCCTCCGCAGCCTGCGAGCACCGCGACGACGGCGGCGGCGGCGAACTTACGCATGGTGGTCTCTCTCCTGGTGGTGACGAGGCGGGATTCTACCGAGCGCAGCGGGGTTCGCGGTGAGGCGTGAGCTCACTTCCAGCCCGGCGGCCGGACGCGCCCCTGATCGCTCGGCGGCGCCGCCTGCCCCTCCTCGGGCGCGCGCCGGCAGATCGCGCCGTTGGGGAACGGGCCGCCCGCGAGGATGTGGGCCTTGGAGAACTTCGCCAGCACGTCCGAGACCTGCAGCCTGCCGATCTTGGTCTCGTCGTAGCCGAGCACCTCGCCCATGTCGGGGTCGACCATGGCCTCGCCCTGGGCGAACACCTCCAGGACGGTCCCGGCCTCCAGGCCGCCGCCCTCGCCGCGGTTGAGCGAGACCACGCCGTCGGCGCTGGAGATGATCTTGATCGGGTACACCCCGTCGATCGTCTTGATCGTGAGGTCCTCGCACAGCACCCGCTCCACGTGATCGATCGCCTCGGGGTCGAGGGGGCGCAGCTCATTGAACCGGCTGGGGTACATCGTCTTCTCGACGTGGCGCACTCGCCCGGTGTCGGCCGCCACGATCCGCGAGGTGCGGGTGTCGACGATCCGCATGTCGACCACCACGTTGATGGTGCGGATCCGCTGGTGGCGCTCGGTGTAGGGGATCGCCTTCCACTCGGTCATGACGGTGAACAGCGAGATCTCGCCCATGAGGAAGTAGTCGGCGCCGATCATGCGGCCCGCCTTCACGGCCCGGGCCGGGTCGGCGAAGCCCGCGTCGCCCAGCTCCATCTCCTGGATCAGGCGGTCCACCTTCTGGCGCTCGACCACGTCGAACTTGCGGGTCTTGACCAGGGCCGTCACGAACTTGTTGGTGAAGGCGCTGGTCTCCCACTTCTCGCCGCACAGGCGCGACTCGGCGCCAGCGCGGTGCAGCAGCTCGTGGGCGTAGCCGAAGGGCATGACCGCGATGCTCGCCTTGCGCGGCGCGCGCGGGGCGGGCTCGTCCTGCCCCCGCGCGACCCCGGACAGCGCCAGGAGCGCGGAGAGGGCGGCGGCGGTGAAGGCGGTGGTCTGCATGGGGGCTCCTTGGGCGAGAGGCTAGCGAACTCGACGGATCTGCCGGGACTCGTTGCCGAACTGATCGGTGGCGACGATCGTGATGCGGCCCGGGTCCTCGGGGTCGGCGGGCACCCGGGCGGAGTAGCGGCCGTTGGCGTCGACCTCGACCCGCACCCCGTTGACCGTCACGGTCGCCGACGGGTCGTCGACCGTCCCCTCGACCAGGATGTTCGCCTCGCCGTCCACCTCGGGCGGGGTGGCGAAGGTGAACTGAGCGGTGGCCTCGGCGGAGTTGCCGGCGGCGTCGGTGGCCTGGGCGCGGACCAGGTTGGGGCCGGTCCGGGGCGAGGAGATCCGCACCCGGTAGCGGCCCTGGGCGTCGCGCGAGGCGCGGGCGCCGTTGATCGTCACCTGCGCGAGCTCGCGGTCGTCGCTCGCCTCGACGACCACGTTGACCGGCGCGCCGGTCACCACCTGCCCGTCGCGCGGCGCCAGGATCCGCACCTGCGGCGGGGTGGTGTCGCGGGGCGGGGCAGCCGGGCGGGCGGCCTGGCCGCTGACCGCGATCACCTTGATCGGGTACACGGCGTCGATCGTCTTCTGCACCAGCTGATCGACCAGCAGCCGCTGCACCTCGTCCAGGCGCGCCGGGTCGAGGGCCTGCCGGGCGGGGGGCCGGCCGCGGAACATCTCCTTCCACGGCATGGCCACGTCGCCCTTCTCCGCCGAGACCACCTTGGAGGTCTCGGTGTCGACGATGCGGAAGTCGACGATCAGCCGCAGCTCGGACTGGCGCAGGAAGCGGTCGGTGTGCGGCACCGGGCGGACCTCGGTGGTGAGGGTCCACACCGAGATCTCGCCCATGACGAAGAAGTCCGCCCCCAGGAGGCGGGCCTGGGCCGCCCGCGCCGGGTCGACCATGCCCGACTGCCCCAGGTCGTGCTCGGCCATGAGGCGCTCCAGCTTGCTGCGCTCGACGACGTCGAACTTGCGAGTCTGGACCAGGCCGGTCACGAACTTCTGGGTGAAGGTGTCGGTCTCGAGGTCTGCGCCGGGGATCGCCCGCACGTCGCGGTGGAAGTCGAAGGGCGCGATCGCCATGGTCGCCTTGCCCGCCCGGTCGGGCCGGGCGGCGCTGGCGCCGGGGTGGGGCGAGAACATGGCCGGCCCCTGGGCCGGGCGGCACACGTCCCCCTTCTGCGCGGCGCCGCCGTCGAGGCGCGCCTTGGAGAACTTCTGCAGGACCTGCGTGATCGTGATCCGGCCGACCTTCACCTCCTCGGCGCCGAGCACCTCCCCGGTGTCGGGGTCCACCAGCGCCTCGCCCTGGCAGAACACGTCGTACTGCTCGCCCTGGGCGACCCCGCCGCCCTGGCCGCGGTTGATGGAGACGGTCGGGCGCGGACCGACGGGGGCGACCTCCTCGTCCTGCGGCCAGGGGTCGTAGGCCGGCTCGGCGTCGAGGACCTTCGTCGTGTGGCGCTCGGAGGTGGGCCCGCCGGCGTTGGGGGACGGCTCGATCCGCCGCTCGTGGTCGGGGGGCGGGAGGTCGTTGCGGGGCTGCGGCTCGGGCTGCGGCGAGGCGCAGCCCGTCACGAGCGTCAGCGCCAGGAGGGCGACGAGCGAGCGGTTGGTGTGCACGGTCTCTCCTCTGAGGGGG
>JAWLGW010000053.1:0-14167 GCA_041690735.1 Planctomycetota bacterium | reverse complement strand
CTCACCGGGCGTGCGGCCGCGGCGGCGGCGGCCTCCTGGGGGCGCGGCTGCTGGCGGCGAACGCCCGCGCCGTGCTCCCGATCTGGTCGCAGCGCGCGCCCGGAGACGCCTGGGGCGTCCGGCAGGTGGAGGCCGCGGAGCGGTGGATCGCCTGCCCCTGTCTCCGCTGCCGGGCGGCCCTGGAGGAGCCGCCGGTCGACGATCCGGCCCGCCCGGGGCTGCAGAGCCGCAGCCCGTGCACCCGCGACGCGACCCTCGCCGATCGGGTGGCCTGGGCTCACCGGGACGGCTACACCGCCGACGCCCTCGCCTACTGCGCCCTGCGCGCGCTGCTCGCGGTCCCGCGCGGGGGCCTCCGTCGCCTGCTGGTCGAGCCTGCGCTGCGGGCAGGGGCGATCCTCAGCGCGATCGGCAGGGACGCCCCCTGGCCGGACGCGCTCCGCCGCGACCTCGTCCCCTGGCTCCTCGGCGGCGGCGATCCGGTGCGAGCGCGGCGGAGCGCGCCCGACCTGGCCGACCCCTCGCCCTCCGACGGGGAGGCGATCGACCGGCACACGCTGCGCGAGCGGCTGCTGGCGCGGCGGGTCGCCGTCGACGTGGTGGCCGCCGCCGCGCGGGCGGGCTCGGCCGCGGCCCAGGAGGCGCTGCGCGAGCTGGGGCACCCGACGCCCTCGCCCGCAGGCGAGGCGCGGCCCGACGAGGCCCGGCGGCTGCTGGCGCTCGAGGAGGGCGAGGAGCTGGACGTCCTGTGGACCTGCGACTGCCTGGCGCACCTCCTCCCCTGCTGGCAGCGGCTGCGGCCGGGCGACGAGCGGCTGCCGCGGCTGCTGGCGCAGGTGCGGGCCAGCCGGCGCCCCGAGACGGTGCGGCCGGCGGCCGCGACCCTGGTACGCGAGCTGCACGGTCGCGCGCCCGCCGCGCTGGCGCTCGCGGAGGCCCTGTGCGACCTCAGCTGGCGCAACTCCTCCTGGGCCCGGGAGAAGGCGCGCCGCGCCCGCCGGGCGCAGGCGGAGCGCGCAGGCGGCGAGGGCTCCGCGCGCGCCGCCGAGGAGGCGGAGCGCGAGTGGCAGCTGACGCGGCTGCGGACGCTGCTCGCGCGACCGGCCTCAGCGGGGGTCCCGGCCTGAGCCCTCGGCCAGCGCCGGCAGCGCCAACAGCAGCGCCAGGGCGAGCCAGCCCAGGGCCGTGACCGCCGCGGCCGGCGTCCACCACCCAGGCCGATACTCGAAGCTGACCCGGCTCGTCCCCGCCGGCACGAGGACCGCTCGGTACAGCAGGTCGGCGCGGCAGGTCACCGCCGGAGCGCCGTCGACCTGCGCCTGCCAGTCGGGCGAGAACGCCTCGCGCACCACCAGCCAGGTCGAGGCGGGCGCGCGCACCACCAGGTCGATCCGCTCGGGCGAGAACCTGACGACCCCCACTGCGCCCTCGAGCAGTGTGGAGGGCAGCGCGCCGTCGGGCGCCTCCGCCGGCGCTCCCTCCGGCCCGAGGATGGTGGTCTCGCCGGGCGCCCGCTGTGGCGACACCACGGCGGACAGCGCCTCCTCTATCGAGGCGACCGCGCGGACGCGGGAGCTCAGGAAAGCCCAGGGGGGGCAGCGGCGGTTGCGCACCAGCACGGTGTGCTCGCTGGCGGGTCCGAGCGGCACGAGGTCGGGCCCCAGCCGGCGCAGCAGCGGCAGGTCCACCCGCGGCACCAGGAACAGCGCGGCGTCGAGCAGCGCCCCCCGGTGGGGGACCGGGAGGCGCGCGAAGCGCGGGTCCTCCATGAGCAGGTGGAAGGCGGCGGGGCGCACCGTGTCGAGCGCCTCGATCATGCGGACCCGGTGCAGGTAGCCGGCGTTGGGGAACAGCGTCCGCGCCTCCTCGAGGGCGCGACCGCCGGGCCCGAACCGGAAGCGGCGGTCCTGCAGCGCGCTGAGGCTCTCGAGGCGCGGCGGGCTGCCGGGCGGCGAGCCCGGCAGCGCGTGCAGCCGCTCCGCCAGCGGGGGCGGGGCGAGGAGAGGCGCCGCGGTGGTGTCGAGCTCGGCGCGACCGGCGAACAGGAGCTCGCCCGCCAGCAGCGCCAGGGCCGCGACCGCGGTCGCGCGGCGGCCGGGGCGCGCGAGCAGCACCAGCAGCGCGCCGGCGCCGGCGCACACGCCCGTGCGCCACAGGACGGTCAGCGCCGCCCCGCGGGCGGCGGCCCCGTCGACCTGCGGTCCGCGGGCGGCGAACCACGCCTCGGCGGCGGGCGCGGCCGCCGTGGCGACCAGCGCCAAGGCGCAGGCGCCGAGCGCCAGCGCCCCCAGGCTCCACCCGGCGATCCGCCGGACCGACCCCTCCCGGCCCTCGGCGAACTGCCGGTCGAACCCGAAGCCGACGAGGAGCGCGACGCCGAAGGCCGACAGGCCCAGCCACTTGGCCGGGAAGCGCAGCTGCACCGCCTCGCCGGCGGCGAGCCAGGCCAGCCCGGCCCCGACGGCCAGCCAGGCGGCGCCCTCGCGGCGAAGTCGCCCCCGCGCCCGGGAGGCGGCCGCCGCCAGGATCGCGCCCAAGCCGAGCGCTCCCACCCCGAGGCGACTCCAGGGCGGCTCGCCCTGCCACAGGGAGGCGCCCCAGTAGGCGCGCCGCTCGAGGGCCCAGTCGCCGAGGAGGCCCCGGGCGACGAGGTCCAGCAGCGCCCCCGGCGCCGAGAAGGCGTACCGGTAGGCGCTGGTCGCCTCGGCCCCGCCCGGGAGCCCGCGGTTGGTGCGCGGCAGCTCGTGGAGGATCGACACGACCTGCACCGCGCCCGCCGCGCCGCCGAGGGCGATCGCCACCGCCGCCAGGGCGGCCGCCCGGGCGCGCCGCCCGCCGCTGCGGGCGAGGGCGGTGGCGCCCAGCACACCCGCGGCCGCCAGCGCCCCCTGGGGCTCACCGGCCAGCAGGCACAGCCCCACCGCCGCCGCGGCGAGCGCCAGGCCGCGGCGGGCGCGCGGCGTGGCGAGCAGCGCGCCGCCCTGCGCCGCCCAGGGGAGCAGCGCGGCGGAGATCAGGAAGGCGCCCCAGTACATGGAGAGCACGTAGCCGCCCAGGCCGTAGGCGAGGCCCCCGGCGAAGGCCGCCTCGCGGGAGGCGTCGGGGCGCAGGAACCGGCGCATGCCCTCCACGCCCAGGAGGAGGTGCAGCGCCACGAACAGCGCCATGCCCACCCGCAGGCCGCAGGCCGCGAACAGCAGGTGGCCCGGATACAGGACGCCGCCCGCGCGGGGGCCGAGGAGGCTGGTGCCGTGAAAGCTCCAGGGGTTCCAGCGGGGCGCGACTCCGGACGCGAGCCCGTCCGCCACGACCGCGGCGTGGGGGTAGCTGTACGACAGCATGTCGCGCCCCACCACCGTCTCGCCCCGCAGCAGGGCCGGCTCCACCAGGGCCACGGTCGCCAGCAGGGTGAGCCCCAGGAGCCAGGGCGCCTGGACGCGCGACGTCTGGGAGCGAGGCGTCATGCGGCGGCGTCGGCCGTCGCGCCTGCTCGCGCCTCGGCCCGCCGCCCGCCGCCGCTGGGCGGGCACGGGCACGGGCACGGGCACGAGAGCGGCGAGCGCATGCGGACCGTCGCGGCGCCTACACCTCGACCCGCAGGTGGTACGACTTGGGCCGGGTGAGCTGCTCGTAGCCCACCCGCGACAGGGTGCAGCCGCGGCCGGAGTCGCGCACCCCGGTCCAGGCCAGGGCCGGGTCGAGGACGTCGCACCGGTTCATGAACCAGGTGCCGGTGTCGACCTGGTCCCCGATCCTCAGGGCGGCGTCCGCGTCCTCGGTGAACACCGCCGCGGTGAGGCCGTAGCGGCTGTCGTTCATGAGGCGGATCGCCTCCTCGTCCGAGCCCACCTTCATGATGCCCACCACCGGGCCGAAGGTCTCCTCGCGCATGACCTCCATGGTGTGGTCGACGTCCACCAGGACCTGGGGCGCCAGGTAGCAGGTCCCGTCGGCGGCGCGGGGGAAGGCGCGCTCGTCGATCAGGGCGCGCGCGCCGGCGGCGAGCGCCCCGGCGACCTGGGCGCGGATCGCGCGGGCCGCCGAGGTCCGCACCACCGGCCCCAGCGTCGTCTCGGGCTGGAGCGGGTCGCCCAGCCGGTAGCGGCGGGTGAGGTCGACGAAGCCCGCGAGGAACGGCTCGTACACCGCCTCGTGCACGTAGATGCGCTCGATCCCGCAGCAGGACTGGCCGGCGTTGTAGAAGGAGCCGTCGACCAGCGACTCGATCGCGTGCTGCAGCGGCGCGTCGGGGCGCACGTAGGCCGGGTCCTTGCCGCCCAGCTCGAGGCCCGCGGCGATGAACCGCTCCGCCACGGCCCGCTGGACGGCGCGTCCTCCCTCGACCGAGCCGGTGAAGGCGACGCCCCCCACGTCCTCGCTCTTGATCAGCTCGGACACCGCGGCGTGGTCGAGGTGGAGGTGCTGCAGGAGCCCCTCGGGGAGCCCCGCGGCGCGGGCGGCCTGGCTGTAGCGCTCGGCCACCAGCGGGGTCTGGGAGGAGAGCTTGAGGAGCACCGCGTTCCCCGCCATGAGCGCGGGCACCACCGAGTTGACCGAGGTGAGGAAGGGGTAGTTCCAGGGGGCGACCACGAACACCACGCCCAGGGGCTCGCGGCGCACGAAGCGGACGAAGCCTGGCTTGTCGCCGGCGGGCAGGTCCGCGAGCGCCTCCTCCGCGAGGGCGACCATGTGGCGGCCGCGCTCGGCGAACCCCCGCACCTCGCCGGGGGTGTCGCGGAGCGGCCGCCCCATTTGCCAGGACAGCTCCTCCGCGATGGCCTCGCCCTCGGCGACGACCGCGTCGATCAGGGCCGACACCCGGCTGGCCCGCTCCTCCAGGGGGACGCGGCGCCACTCGGCCTGCGCCGCCCGGGCCCGCCGGGCGGCGGCGAGCCCCTCCTCGAGCGAGGCCAGCGGCCGCTCCACGTAGACCCGTCCGTCGACGGGGGAGATGGTCTTGAGGGTGCCGGCCACGGGAGCCTCTCTTCAGCGCCCCCTGGGACGGGGCGGGGCGGGGAGCGCCGAGGCTACCACCTGGCGGCGCGCTCGGCGGCGTCGGCTACCGCACGCGCTTGAACAGCTTCTTCTTCCCGCCGCCGAGCGGCGTCAGCAGCAGGTCGGCGTTCTCCCGGTAGTAGCGGTAGGACTCGCTGGAGCCGTCGGCCCACTCCAGGAACAGCTGCTGTCCAGCGGAGCGCCATCGGCCGTGATCGGCGCTCCCGCCCGAGTCGGCGCTGCTGCTGCCGGTCGAGTGGCCGGCCCCGTCGGTGTGCTCCATGCCGGCCATGAGCCGGCTGCTCGAGGTGCAGGTCCCGTCGGGCGAGAGCGTGAGGTACCGGCGGGTGATGCTCGAGAAGCTGCCGGAGATGTAGGTCTCGGAGTGGAGCCAGGTGCCCGTGAGGGCGGCGTCCACCGGCGGGCGCTCGTAGCGGAAGCTGTGGAAGATCGCCCGCACCGCCGGCTCGCGGCGGGGAAGCTGCGCGGCGTCGCCCACCGCCAGCAACAGGAAGGCGGTCCCCTCGCGGATCGTCGCGAACAGCCGGGCCCGGACCTTCAGGCCGGCGGGGTTGGCCCCCGCCCAGGTGAGCAGGGCGCCCGGCTCCTCCCCGGGGACCGCCTCCACGCCCCCTTCGCGGCGGAGGAACGGGAACAGCGAGGCCATGAGCTCCTCGAGGTGCTGCACGGCCTGCGGGGCGTCGGGGCGGGTCACCCCCGGCGCCGGGAGGGCGTTGATCAGGTAGGCCTCGGTCGGCCCCTGCGCGTTGCGGGACGGGTCGGGCGGCGTGAGGGCCAGCCCCTGCTCCGTCTCCTGCGCCGTCCAGTCGGCCGGGTGGCGGAAGGTCAGGCCGACCGAGTGGGTGAAGCTGAGCCAGTCGTCGCCGGCGAGGGGCGGGCGATCGCTCGCGGGCTCTCGCCGCGGCGCCTCCCCGGAGGCCGCCGCCTCCGACTTCGCCTCCGCCGACTCCGGCCCCGCCGCCTCCCCCGCCGGGGGGGTCGCCGCCTGCGCCAGCGGGTTGGCGGGCGCGTGACGGCGCAGCACGTAGGTCGCGCCGCCGGTGGTCAAACGCAGGGCGTCGTCCTGGCGCACGGCCGTGAGCTCGAAGCTGGCGCCGTCGCTGGTGAAGCTCCCGCTCAGGCCCGCCCCCCCGGGCTGCGCCTGGAGCGGGTAGCGCTGGCCGCGGAACTCGATCGTGCCGCCCAGGACGCCGGCCGCGGGCTCGAGGTGGAGCGTCATGGCCTCGGAGCGGTAGGTGCCCGCCCACTCGGAGGCCGGCGCGGCTGGCGGCAGCGCCGCGGCGGGCGGCGCCGGAGCCGGGGGGCAGCCCGTCAGGACGAGCAGCAGCAGGAGCAGCGGCGGACGGAGCAGCGGCGGACGGAGCAGCACGGCAGGGCCTCCTGGCGGCCCGTCCTAGCGGCCGCCGGCCTCGCTCGCCGCCGACGCCGTAACGGGCTTGGCGACCTGCCCGGCGCCGTGGCCGGCGCGCGAGGCCTCGCTCAGGCGGTCGCGGTAGGTGAACGCGTAGCGGGTCTTGTCGAGCCAGTCGTACACCTGATTCATGGGCGTCACCAGGCCCATGTGGGGCACGGCCACGTCGATCATGTTCTTGTAGGCCGAGATCCGCGACAGCACCCCGATCATGGTGCGCGAGTCGGCGTGGTAGATCCCGCCGCCCGAGTTGCCGAAGATCGTGGGGGCGTTGATCATCCAGTAGGAGTTGCCGTCGAGCGCCTTCTCCTTGGACGTCAGCTCGCCCGAGCTGGGGAGGGGCGAGTAGCCCAGCGGGCAGCCGATGGCGTACACCCGCGAGAACACGGGCAGCAGGGCCAGGGCCTCGCGGGTAGGGAGCCGGGCCTGCTGCTCGTAGACGTGGTAGCCCTTCACCTCGACCAGGGCCAGGTCGAGGCCCTGCTGGCGGGCCACGATCCGCCCCAGCTCGGTCCGGACCAGCGCGCCGCCCGCGTAGAAGTCGACCTCGAGGGGGACCTCCTCGCCGCCCGACGCGTTGTCCTGGACGATGTGCCAGGCCGTGAGGATGAAGGTGCGCGCCCGCTCGCCGACCGCGCGGCTCCACAGGATCGTCCCCGAGCCCACCTCGTGACGGGCGTTGACCCGCACCGTCGGCGACATGAGCTCGCGGTAGCGGACCTCGACGTCCTCGTCGGCCTGCGCCGCCGCCAGCAGGCGGGCGTGCTCCTCGGCCGCGTCACGCAGCTTGCCCAGCCGCCCCTCGAGGTCCTCGAGCTGCGTGCGCACCTCGCGGGCCTGGCTGCCGGTGCGGGACTCGATCTCCGACAGCAGGCGCCGCCGCGCCTCCTCCTCCAGCGAGCGGACGTCGATCAGCTCGCGGCCGACCTCTCCCAGGCGGCTCTGGAGGTGCCCCAGGTCCGCCTCCTGGCGGTGGGCCAGGTCCTGGAGGCGGGTCAGCTCGGAGCGCGTGGTCTCGAGCTCGCGCAGGACCACCACCACCACGCTCCCCAGGCTGCCCAGCATGGCGACCAGGGTCAGGGCGGCGGTGCCGGCGATCCAACGCCTCGAGATGCGCACGCTCACGTGCGGAGGATAGCTGTCCATCCACGTCTCCCGCAACCAGCCCGCCCTTGGGGGGCATAGAGGATATCGGGTAAGGAGCAGTTCTTGTGCAGTCCGGATCGACGAACGCTCGCCAGGCCGCATAATCTGGGGCGAGGAGACAGACGTGTCCGACGCGACGCTGTCCTTGCCCGCGCGCCTGGCGGGCGCGGTCCCCGACCTGGGGGCCTGGACCCTGCGCCGGCTGGGGGCCGCCGAGGCCCCAGGCGCCGCCCCCTCCCGCCCCCTGGAGAAGGCCTGGCTGGTGGCCCTCCTGTGGGTGTGGACCTTCGGCGGCTACTACGCGGTGGGGCTGGCCGGGCCGCCTGGCGCCGGCGCGGCGCTGTACACGCCGATCGACGGGGCGATCCCCTTCGCTCCTGCCTTCATGTACGGCTACGAGGCGGTGTACACCGCGCTGCTGTACCCCCTGTTCACCGTGCGCTGCCAGCGCCTGTTCCGGCGCGTCGCGCTGGGCTACTTCGCCGTGGCCACGGCCTGCGTCGCGGTGTGGCTGGCCTTCCCCGTCAGCGCGGCCTCCCTGCGCGGCGACGTCACGACCCTCGACATGACCGTATTCCACGAGTGGGGGGTGCGGACGAATTACGCCCTCGACCCGCCGCTCAACTGCTTCCCCTCGCTCCACCAGGCGATCGCGGTGCTGGCGGCGCTGTGCGCCTACAAGGCCCGGCCCCTGTTCGGCCTGCTGGGCCTGGGGGGGGCGAGCGTGGTGTTCGTCTCGATCTGCGCCGTCAAGCAGCACTACTTCCTGGATGGCGTCGCCGGCACCGTGCTGGCGGTGGCGGTGTACCTGACCCTGCTGCACGGCTACGACCGCGAGGCGGGCCCCGCCGCGCGGGTGGCCTACACCTGGCGCGGACCCGCCTGCTACCTCGCGCTCCACCTCACCGTGGTGGCCGCCTTCTGGGCGGTGTTCCTGGCCGGCGTGCAGCCCTGGACCTGGGTGGAGTGAGGCCGACGGAGTCGGCGCACGCGGCAACCCGGCGGGTACGTCGGGGCACCTCGCGCGGGTGCGGGCTGTGGCGAGGCGTGGCTGTTGGACCGATCCGGAGCAAGCACCCGCGCGCGCGGACCGTCGGAGTCCACCGTCTGTCGCTCCCGAGGAGGAGCAGCGCGGCCTCCCCGGAGCTCTGGGGGGACCCGGGGGGGCAGTCGCAAAATGCAGCGGCAGCTCATTCGTGCCCGTGCCCGAAACCCCGCGGGCACGGGCACGGAAGAGAGGCAAGCTCTTCTCTATTGCGACAGCCTCGGGGGGGCGAAGCCCCCCCGAACCACACTGGCGACTACTGCACGCGGCGCAGGGCGCTGAACGTGCGGCCGCTCCAGCCGCGGGCCACCACCTGCCCCTCGTGCAGGTCGACCCACTGGCCCCGGCCGCTCAAGGTCCCGTCCTCCTCGGACAGGCTCAGCTCCCAGGTGGTCTCGTAGCTGCCCCAGTTGGCGGGGCCGCTCCACACCCCGGCCTGCTGCTGCAGCCGCAGGCGCGCCGTGACGGCGCCCGAGCGCTCCACGAGCTCGCCCACCAGCTCCTGGCCCTCGGGGCGCAGGCGCAGGTACAGGCCGTCGTCGCGCTTCCACACCCCGTGCGGGGTGGCGCCGCTGGCGGCGGGCGCCTCGGCAGAGGCCTCGGCGGGGCCCTGCTCGGCGCGGGGCAGGCGGGTGAACCGCAGCGGCGACCAGCCCTGGACCGGGCCCGCCTGCCAGGACGCGCGGCCCACCAGGACGCCCTCGGCGGCGTCGTAGGCGAGCTCGACCTGGCTCTCGACGCCGCCGATCTGCACCACGCCGCGGAAGGTGCCGCGCTCGTGCACCAGCGGGACCGACATCGGCCCGGTGGTGGTCCCGTTGAGCGTGCGGTGGGAGTGGATCAGGTCGCGCGAGGAGACGTCCATGTTCCGGAGGGTCACCCGGTCGCCGTCGACGGTCAGGGCCCAGCCGTCGCCGTGGGGACCGAGCCAGCCGCCTTGCAGCGCCGTGAGGTCCTCGACCTCGTCGCCGAAGGGGGCCTCGCCCTCACCCTCGGTGACCCAGCCGACGCGGGGGACGCGCACCAGGCTGTGCTCGTCCCAGCCGCGCTCCCACACCTTGCCCTCCTCCCAGTCGAGCCACTCGGAGCGGCCGCGCAGCTCGTCGGCGGAGGCGATGGTGAACTCCCACGCGGCCCGCTCCGCCCACTGCTGCTCGGTCCAGGTGGCCTCGCCGACGACCTTGCCGTCCTCGTCGAGGCGCAGCACCAGCGAGCAGCCGATCCCCTCCTCGGCCAGCGGCGGGTTGACCATGGGTCCCTCCAGCGCGCCGTCGCCGTTGACCTGCAGGTGGAGGTATCGGTTCTCGCCCCCCTCCAGGCCAGGCCGCATCCACACGCCCTCCAGCTCCTCGACCGACTGGCCCGAGGCCGCGCCGGGGCAGGCGAACAGGACGCTCGAGACGAACAGGGCCAGAGCGGTGTGCCGGGTCATAAACCCCCTCCGAGCATGGCCCCAGATCGTATGCTTCGCCACGGACGTCCTCAAGGGCTCCCGGACGCCCCCGAGGAGATCGGCCCTCACGGCCGCCTGGCGTCCACCTGGTCGACCTCGACCACCTGGGCGCGCCTGGCGCCCGAGCGCACGAACATGCGCTGCACCGCGTCCGCCACCTCCCGGTCCAGCTCGGGCGGACGCAGCAGGTCGACCTGGCGGGCCGCGCCCAGGCGGGCGGCCCGCGCCGGGGCGTGGATGAGCGCGTCCCCCTGGACCTTGCCCTGGGGGCCCACGGTGAGCTTGCCCAGGCGCCGGCCCTCGAGCCACAGCACCGCCGTGCGCGAGGTGACGGGGGCCAGGACGACCCGCGCCGGCGACAGCTCGGCCTCGCCCCCCCGCGAGCCCTGACCGGGGGGGGGCGGCGGCGGAGCGTGCGGGCCCGGCCCGCCCAGGAGCCAGGCGCCCACGCCGATCGCCAGCAGCAGGGACACCAGGCCGATCACCAGGGGCAGGAGGCCCCGACCGCCTTGGCTCGTCTCGTGCGTCACGCCTTGCAGCATACCCCCAGGAGCAGTACCCCGACGGAGGGGCGCAGGTGTCACCATGGCCAAGGTAGCAGGGGAACGCGCGCTCGTAGCGATCGCCCTCGCGCTGGCGCTGTGCGGCTGTCGAGTCGACCACTACATGGTGGTCGAGGACCAGGTGCCGCTGTACGCCACCGCGACGGGCGAGCAGGTCGTCGCCCGGCTCCCTCGCTACTACCACGAGGCCCTGGAGGACGAGCCCGAGGAGATCGCCGAGCGGGTGCAGGTCCGCTACCGCGGCAAGGTCGCCTTCGCCCCCCGGCGGGCGGTGCGGACCTTCGACTACCTCCACCCCGCCCTCGACGGCGGCGACGGCCGTCACGCCGAGGTGGCGCGCGTCCTGCGCGAGGAGCAGCTCGACGACGTCGGTCGCGGCTGGCCGCGCCGGATCCAGGAGGCGGTCCGCGAGGGCGAGGTGCAGCACGGCATGACGCGCCGTCAGGTGGAGCTGGCGTGGGGCTGGCCGACCACGGTGCGCAAGGGGCCGGGGCCGGGCGAGGAGCGCTGGATCTACAGCAGCCGCACCCGGCGGCTGGTCCACCACCGCACGGAGGGGCTGTGGTACGGCGGCACGTCGTGGGGGCTGTACCCCGACCCCCTCGCCTGGCACTGGGTCGACGGCAGGGCCGACGGCGGGTGGATCACGCTCCGCCTGCCCGTGATCCGGGAGCGGGTCGTGTCGCTGGGCCCCGACGGCCGGGTGCGCCACGTGGACGTCCGCGAGCGTCCTGCCCGGTGACCGGCGAAGGAGTCCAGACAGCATGAGCACGTTGTTCAAGGCGCTGGCGTCGGCCGGGTTCCTCGGCCTGGCCGCGGTCGAGGTCCACCACGACCTGATCGTCCGGGCCCCCTGGCCGGGCCACGCGCTGGCCGCCAACTACGTCGTGTTCCTGTACGTGCCCCTGTGGGTGCTGGGCGCGGTCTCGGTGTGGATTCCCCGCCCCACGGCCTGGTTCGGGATCCTGCCCGGGATCCTGGTGTGCCTGCCGCACATGGTCGGGACCTCGTACGAAGGGACCCTGTGGGGCGTCCTGTTCTTCGCCGCCGCGCCGACGCTGCTGGTCCTGGCGCTGCTGGGCCGGCGGCCGAGCCCGGCCCTGGAGCTCGGGCGTCCGGCAGAGCCGCCCGCGGTGCGCCGCCCCGAGGAGGCTCGCCCCCGCGAACCGGTGGCGGCAGGACCCCGCCGCCGCTGAGGCAGGCGCCCTACTCGCCTCCGCCCTGCGGCCGGGCCTCGCCGGGGGGGGCGGGGCCGAGCTCTCGCTGCAGCGCCTGGGCCTCGGCGTGATCGGGGTCGTCCTGGAGGGCCTCCCCCACCAGCGCGCGCACGCGCTCCGGCTCGCGGCCCAGGGCGTGCAGCACCCGCGCCATACCGAACAGGGGCTGAGCGCGGTAGGGGACCTGCAGCTCGAGCGCCATCTCGTACTCGAGCAGCGCCGCCTCCAGCGTGTCGGGGTCGCCGAGCGCCGTGCGGCGGAGCGCCTCGCCCAGCAGCAGGTGCGCGTCGGGCAGGAAGGGGTCGATCAGGTTGACGTCGCTCAGCACCTCGGCCACGTCCACCCACCGACCGCGCTGGCGGGCCCACTCGGCGTAGGTCAGGCGCGCCTTGGCGTCGTTCGAGTCGAGGCGGCACACCTGCCGCAGCTCGGCCATGGCGGCCTGCTCGTCGCCCGCCGCCTTGTGGCAGGCCATGAGCAGGCGGTGCAGCTGGGCGTCGGGGGGCGAGAGGGCGCCCACTCGCTCGAAGGCGCGGATCGCGCCCTTCCAGTCGCCCCGCGCCCGGCGGATCAGTCCGCGCAGGCGCCAGGCCAGCACGGGGTCGCGGGTGCCGAGCCGGAGCGCTCGCCGCGCGTGCCGCTCCGCGAGGCCCAGCCGTCCGCCGCGCTGGGCGACGATCGCCAGGGCCAGGGTGGCGTCGCCGGCCCCCGCGCGGATCCCCGCCGCCCGCGCCGCCAGCAGGTGGCCGGCGCCGCTGCGCCCGAGCGGCGCCTCCAGGCCGGCGAGCTGCCCCCAGGTCTGGGCGGCCAGGGCGGCGTGGCGCAGGGCCAGCCCCGCCTGCGCCTCGGCGTCGGTCGTCTTGCCGTGCAGGGCGTAGGCCCAGGCCAGCGCGCCCCGGGCGGCGACGTCCCAGGGGTGGTGGGTCACCTGCTCGAGCAGCGCCTGCCGCTGCTGGAGGGAGGGGGGCGGCAGCCAGGCGTACTCGGCGTAGCGCCGCTCGAGGAAGGCGCGGAACCAGCGGTCGAAGGTCTCGGGAGGGACCTCGAACACCGCCTCGATGGCGGCCGGGGTGTCCTTGCCCGCCCCGAAGGCGTCCAGCAGGGCCAGGATCTTGTCGAAGCCCCACCGGGCGTCGATGAACTCGCAGATCATGCCGCCCTGGTAGTAGGACATGATCACCTGCTTGGGGTAGCGCGGCTTGGTGAACCCCTCGTCGAGGCGCGCGATCGGCAGCAGCAGGTCGTGCGCCAGCAGCGTCATGACGTCCTGGTGGTACTCCCGCTCCCAGGAGGGACGCCCGCGCGGCTCCTCGTACACCGACAGGCCCTCGGTCAGCCAGCGGGGCACCCGGTTGCCGGTGCGGGACAGCGTCGCCACGTGGGCGAACTCGTGCCACAGGGTGCGCCCCCAGGCGTGGCTGCCGGCGGCCTTCTCCTCCTTGCTCGACAGGACGGTGACCACGTTGCCGAAGCACACCCCCAGGGCGGGGATCCCCGGGAGCCCCACGCTGCGGGCGCTGAAGTCGTCGTGGGCGGGGAACAGCTCCACCAGCACCGGGTCGGGGAGGTCGCCGTACTTGGCGCCCAGCCGCTGCTTGGCCTCGGCCAGCAGCCGGGTCATGTAGCGGGCGGTGACCTTCTCCTCGTCCTTGTGCAGCCGCAGGCGGAAGCCCGGCACCTCCAGCAGCGTGTAGTGGTCGTCGAGGCGATCCCACAGCTGCAGGTGGTTGAACACGTACACGTTGTAGGGGTCGCGGGCGAAGGCCTCGGCCAGCACCTCGCGCCCCTCGTCCTCCTGCCCGGTGCGGGTCAGGTTGACGCCCAGCACCGGCAGCGCCGGGTGGTAACCCGGGTCGAGGGCCAGGGCCTTCTTCGCCAGGTCGCGGGCGTCGGCGTAGCGGAACTTGAGCTGCAGCAGCTCGGCGATCGCTACGTAGAACCGGGCGCAGCGGGGCCGAGTGGCGAGGACCTCGGCCTCGAGGGCGGCGAAGGCCTCCCGCTGCCCGCGCAGGATGTGCACCGCCCCGCGCATGGCCAGCAGCTCCACGTCCCCGGGGCGCTCGCGCAGCCCGGTCTCGACCCGCTCCAGGGCCGCGTCGTAGCTGCCGTCGGTGACGGCGATCGCCGCCAGGGTGGCGTGCGCCGCGGCGCAGGTCGGGTCGGCGCCCAGCGCCTTCTGCAGGTTGTCCGCCGCCTCGTCGTACTTGCCGGCGCCGCCGTAGATGCTGGCCAGGATCGTGCGCGCCAGGCCCACCCGGGCCATGGCGTGGTTGGGGTCGAGCGCGATCGCCCGCTCGAAGCTCTTCTTGGCCAGCG
>JAWLGW010000052.1:6028-14200 GCA_041690735.1 Planctomycetota bacterium | reverse complement strand
CCGGCTCGCCCTCGGCCTCCTCCTCCTCGATTACCGGGGCCGGCGCGGGCTCGGCGGCGAGCACCTCGGGGGCGCTGGGGCTGGCCTGGCGGGCGTCGGTCGCCGGCGTCGCGGCGGGCGGCACGCCCTCGAGCTCGATCGCCAAGGCGAGCACGTCGCCGTGGGCGGCGTCGGGCAGCCGCGCGCGCAGCACCGCCAGCAGGCCGGCGGCGCCGTCGCGGTCGCCGGAGCGCGCCAGGTCGAGCAGGCGCGCGCGAGCCTCGGCCACCACCTCGCGGCTGCGCGCGAGCAGGTCCCTGCGCGCCTGACGGACCTCGCCGTCAGGGCCGTGCTGAGCGAGGTAGCCGTCGAGCACCTCCACGGCCGCGCGCTCCCGGGCGCCCTCGGCCAGGCCGGTGGCGGCCCGGAGGGCGAAGGCCCGCGCGTCGTCCCGCTTCGCCTGGCTCGCGGTGGGGGTCGCCGTCGCCGCAGCCGGCCTCGGCTCGGTGCTGTGGGGCTGGGGCTGCTCGCTGGCGACCGCCTCGGCGACCGTCGGCTCGAGCGGCCGATCGCCAGGGGGATTCGAGACCGCCAGGGCCCCGAGGCCCAGCAGGAGCCCCGCGACCGCGGCCAGACCGACCAGCGGCAGCGCGCTGGTGCGGCGCCGCGCCGCGCGAGCCCGCTTCCTGCGGCGTCCGTCGGGGAGGCGGCGGCGCTCCTCGCTGCTGCGCGAGCCGCGGGCCCCGCGGCGGCGCTCCTCGCTGCTGCGCGAGCCGCGGGCTTCGCGGCGGCGCTCTTCGCTGCTGCCCTTGCCGGCGCGCTCTCCGCTGCCGCTCCGCGAGGCGCCGCTCCGCTGGGCGTCGCCGGAGGAGGACTTGTCCTGGCGGGCGAGATGGCGGTCGACGCGCCGCTCGACCCGCAGCCGCGCCGACGTGCTGAGGAGCCCGCGCCGCTCGGCGAGCAGCCCTGCCGCCGCGCCCTCGCGGCGGGCCAGCGCCAGGAGGCGCTTCGCTTCGTCCGTGGGGAGGCCCTCCCGCGCGATCGCGACCTTGGCGAACAACAGGTCGCGCGGGCTGGCGGTGGGGGTTCTGGTGGCCATGCTTGCTCTCAGTGCCGGCCCTGCTCCGGCAGGAGCGTGCGATCGACCCGACGATCGGTCGTCTTCGCTGCTCCGGCGCCCGGTGTTAAGGCCGCGTGCACCCGCCCCCACGCACGGTCGTGGCCAATCCGGTGGCGCTGAGAGGTCGAGGGTTGTGACGCCGACGGGTGTCGCGCTCGGTGACACCTGCAGGCCAGGCTCCCAACGCCGTTTACAGCAGGTGGACCGGGTCCACGTCGAGGACCAGGGCCACATCGCCGCGCGGCCGCTCCGCCTCCAGGCGGCGGATCGCCCGGCGGATCGCCGCGGCGTCTCCCTTGATCAGGGCTTGCCACCGGTAGCGCTGCGACAGGTAGGCGCGCGGGCTGGGCGCGGGCCCCAGCACGCGGTACCCCTCCGCCTCGGCCGTCGCCCGCAGGGCGGCGCAGGCGCGCTCGGCCTCGGCGGTCACGTCCGCCTCGCGGGGTCCCCGCCACAGCGCCTTGAGCAGCCGCCCGTAGGGAGGATAGCCGAGGGCCCGCCGGTCCTCGAGCTCCGCCTGCGCGAAGGGCTCGAACCGGTGCTGGGTCGCGGTCACGATCGCGAAGTGCTCGGGCGTGAAGCTCTGCACCACGGTGATCCCCGGCCGGTCGCCGCGGCCGGCCCGCCCCGCCACCTGCGCGATCAGCTGGAAGCTCCGCTCCGAGGCGCGGAAGTCGGGGAGGGTGAGGGAGGTGTCGGCGGAGATCACCCCGACCACGGTGACCTCGGGAATGTCGAGGCCCTTGGCGATCATCTGGGTGCCGATCAGGATCGTCAGCTCCCCGCGGCGGAAGCGGTCGATCACCTGCTCGGGCGTCTCGCCCCCCCGCACCACGTCGGTGTCGAGCCGGCCCACCCGCGCCTGAGGGAAGCAGCCGCGCACGATCTCCTCGATCCGCTCCGTGCCCGCTCCGCGCTGGGTGAGCGGCGGGCCGGCGCAGGCGGGGCAGGGCCCCTCGGGGGGCGGCGCGCGGAAGTCGCAGAAGTGGCACAAGCAGGCGCGGGCCGACCGGTGGTAGGTCAGCGAGACGTCGCAGTACCTGCACTTGAGGACGTGTCCGCACACGCGGCACTGCAAGAAGGTGGTGAAGCCGCGCCGGTTCTGGAACAGCAGCGCCCGCTCGCCGCGCGCCAGCGCCGCCTCGACCTCGCGCACCAGCACCCGGCACAGGAGGGGCGCGCCCTTGACCTCGGCCCACTCCCGGCCCATGTCGACGATCCGCGTCTCGGGCAGCGCGCTCTGGCCGGGGCGCTTGGTGAGGCGGGCCATGCGGTAACGGCTGCGGGCGGCGTTGTGGTACGACTCGAGCGAGGGCGTCGCCGAGCCGAGCACAACCGGCGCGCCGGCCTGCTCGCCTCGCACCACGGCCAGGTCGCGGGCGTGGTAGCGGGGCGCGCTCTCCTGCTTGTAGGTCGTCTCGTGCTCCTCGTCGACCACGATCAGCCCGAGGTCGCGCACCGGCGCCCACACCGCGGAGCGGGGTCCGACCACGACGCGGGCCTCGCCGCGCCACACCCGGTGCCACTCGGCGCGGCGGTCCGACCCCGACAGCTGGCTGTGCAGCACCGCCACCCCCTCCCCGAACCGGGCCCGGAAGCGGGCCAGCGTCTGGGGGGTCAAGGCGATCTCGGGGACCAGCACGATCGCGGAGCGGCCGCGCTCGAGGACGCGGGCGATCGCCTGCAGGTAGACCTCGGTCTTGCCGCTGCCGGTGATCCCGAACAGCAGCGTGACGCCCGCCTCGCCCGCCTCGATCTGGCGCAGCAAGGGCGACAGGGCCAGGCGCTGCTCGGCCGTCAGCTCGGGGGGCGGCGCGCTGGGTGGGGCCTCGCTCGCGTCGCCCTCGAGGTCGACTCGCTCGATCAGGCCCCGCTCCTCGAGGCGGCGCAGCACGTCGCTCGCCACCCCGGCCTCCCGCAGGTCGCTCGCGGCGCGCGGACCGCCCTCCAGCAGGTCGAGCGCCCGCTGCTGCACCTTGCCCAGCCGCCCCTCGACCGGGCGGTCGGTGCGCCGGACGCCCGCCGGCGGGCGAGGCTTGGGCCGCTCGCCCACCGCCTTGGGGACCGCGGCCGCGAGCACCTCGCCCAGGGACGCCCGGTAGTAGCTCGCCGCCCACCGCGCCAGGGCGAGGACCTCGTCGGTCACGACCGGCTCGGGGTCGAGCACCTCGCGGATCGGTCGCAGCTTGCGCAGGTCCACGTCGCAGCCCGAGGGGCGCTCCACGAACGTGCCCCGCACCAGCCGCCCGCCGAAGGGGACCTTCACCCGCACGCCCGGGACGGCGCGCTCCCGGAGCGCCTCGGGGATCAGATAGGTGAACAGGCCGTCGACCGGCGCCTCGGGGGCGACGGCCGCCAGGGCGTCGGGCGGCAGCTCGGGAGGCGGCGGCTCGGGCGCCGGTCCGAACAGTTCGAGCTCGGCCATGCGCAGACTGTATCGAACGGGACGGATGGAGCGGCCGGGAGCGGCGAAACACTCGCCCGCTGGACCGAAGCAGCGATCAGCCGTCAGCCATCTGCGATCAGGCTGTCCTGTCCTTGGAGGCTGCCGGCGCGGGAGCTGGGTCCGTCCCTCCGAGCTGACGGCTGACCGCTGAAGGCTGACGGCGCTTCAGGCGTTGGCCTTGGCTTGCCGGACCTTCTCGAACAGCGCCGCCGGGTCGCAGAAGACCAGCTCCAGCGACTGGGCCAGCTTGATCCGGGCCCCCGAGCGCACGGTGAGGCCGCCCTGCTGCGGCACCGCCTCGCCGTCGACGAAGGTCCCGTTGCGCGAGTTGGCGTCGCAGATCAGCCAGCCCTCGCCTTGCTGCCGCAGGTAGGCGTGGAACTTGGAGACGCGGGCGTCGGGGACCACGATGTCGTTGTTCTGCGCCCGGCCCACCGTGATCATCATGGCGAAGGCGTTCTTGCCGTCGGCGCGCTTCTGCACCGGCGCCACGTACTGCTCGCCGGGGCGGTCCAGGCGCTCGAGGGCGTCCTTGTCGAGCTTGACGGTGAGGAAGCTGGCGTCGCGGCTCGGCTTGTGCCGGTCCAGGACCACGTAGGGCACCTGCACCCGCGCCAGGAAGGCGTCGCGGGCCAGGCCCTCGTGCTGCTTCACGAACTCCGCGAACGGGATCACCGCTCCCCCTGAGGCCTCGATTGTGGCTCGCCCCCGTCGCTCGCGGTAGTGCGACTCGACGTCCCCCGTACGCGCACCGAGCCGCGACGACGGCGCGGCTCGGCGGCGGCTCAGCAGCGGGGAGAACGATTAGTTAGCCCCGCTCGCTCTCCTCGACGGGGTCCCGGCCCTGGCGGATGGCGTCGAGCTCCTTGGCGATCGCCTCGCGCCGCTGAGCCGCCTGCTCCTGCTGGCCCTTCCAGCGCGCCTGCTGCGTGCTCCACCAGCCCCGCCAGGCCTCGTAGGTCCGGGACTCGGCCGGCGTGCGCAGGCTCTCGGTGCTCGCCTGGAACCCGTGCGAGGCCCCGGTGATCGCCTCCAGCGCCGCGTTCGCCTCCTGGCGAATGAACGGCGAGTCGACCTCACCCTGGTGATCGAGCAGCTTGATCAGCCCGCCGGGGGCGTCGAAGTGGTACATCAGCCACCGGCGCTCCTCCTTGTCCTCGCCTCCCTTGGCGAGCTCGCCCAGGGCCTGGGCGGACATGCGGGCGATCCACTGGTTGTCGGACCCGAGGGAGGTGACCAGCCGCGGGATCGCCTTGACGCCGAACTCCTGGATCAGCCGGTCCTTGGCGTTCTGGCGGCGCAGGTTGGCGCTGCCCTGGCGACGGCGCCAGGCCATGGCCTGGATCCGCTCGCTTAGGACCTGCTCCTCCTCGCCGCTCAGCTCGAGCTTGGCGAGGCGCTCCTCGGCCGGCGCCCCCAGCTTCTCGAGCTCGGCGAACAGGGCGTCGCGCTTGGGGGTCAGCGCCTCCTTCTGCTCGTCGGTGACGTCGGGGCCCCAGGTCCAGCCTTCGGCCATGGACTTGGCGTCGCTGCCGGTCGGGGCGCCCGTCGCCGCTCCACCGGCCTGGCTGCCGCCACCCGTGGCCCCCTCGGTCGAGCCGCCGCCGGTGGCGCCGCCGCCGGACGCGGGCGGCGTGGGGACCCCGCCGGTCTCGGGGCGGGCGTAGTCGCTGCCGAAGTTGTCGTTCTCGGTGAACGTCGCCACCTCGGACTTGGCGATGGTGATCGTGCCTCCCACCGTCCGGATCCGGATCGCGTCCACCCGCTCCTCGACCAGCCGGCCGTGGATCTCGCGTCCGTTCTTGAGCGTGACCGTGTCGGCCCGCGCCATCTCCGGCGCGCTCCACAGCAGCGCGGCGGCCGCCGCGATGCCCAGCGTCCTTCGGACCATGAGTGCTCCCTCCCCCGCCGGGGGACGCGCCCCCGGATGAGCCGCCATGGTAGCCGGGCGAGGGTCCGGGAGCAAAGCTGCGTTTACCGTAAACCTAGTCCGTAGCTACTCCACCGCCCGCGTCCCCAGGAACGCCAGCCGCACGCCAGGGTTCTCGGCGAACCACCGCACCAGGTCGCCGCGGCCGATCCGGAACACCCGTCCCCCCTCGACCACGCGCGCGGCGCCGCCGGTCTTGCCCCCCTCGACCAGGGCCTCCACCTCGCCGAGGAAGGCGCCGGGCCCGTAGGGCTCGAGGCCCTCGCCGTAGCCCTCGAGGGAGACGCGGCCCTCGTCGATCACGAAGCCGGCCTCGGCCGCCTGGCCCGCCTCCCACAGGAGGTCGCCGGGGCGGGTGGTCTGGATGTCGAGGAACGACTGGAGCTGCGTCTTCTGCCCGCTGCTGAGGGGGCCGAGCGCCGAGTTCTTGGCGAACAGCTCCCAGGAGCGCTCCTCGCGCATCTGCGCCAGGCGGACCAGGCGCAGGGGCACGTCGGTCCCCCGCAGCAGGTACAGGAAGTCGTACCGCTCGATCTTGACCAGGGTCATGCTGCTGGCGGCGACCACGTCGGCGTTGCGCGGCTGGCGCAGGATCAGCGCGGTCTCGCCGAAGTAGTCGCCGGCGTGGTACCGCTTGATCTCCTTGCCCTCGCGCCGGACAGAGGCGGTCCCCGAGGCGATCACGTAGAAGGCATCCCCCGGCGTCCCCTGCTCGATGATCGTCTCGCCGGCCGCGTGCTCCACCTTGCGCGCCACCTGCAGGATCTCGCGGGCGCGGGCCAGGGAGAAGCCGCGGAACAGGTCGATCCCGGCGAATACGTCCAGCAGCTCGATCGCCTCGGCCTGCCGCGGCTTGTCGACCTCGATGCGGATGGTGTGCTCCACCCCCGCCGGGGCCACCCTGAGCCCCTTCCCCTCGGGGAGGTCCTTGCCGGCGATGTGGAGCAGATACAGGCGCTCCTTCACCTCGTCGGGCAGCGCCGCCAGCACCTCGGTCGGCGTGTGAAGCGGCGGCACCCCCGCCTCGTGCAGCACCACGGTGTGGTGCCAGGGGAAGTGGATCAGGCGGTCGGCGCGCTCTCGGGTGACCCACCCGTCCTCGACCATCTTCTCGATCCGCTGCGGGTCGTACAGCGAGTCGGCCGAGAAGACCAGGCTCTTGCCCCCGTAGTAGGCCTCGAAGCCGATGGTGGGGATCGAGTGCAGGGGGTGGAAGAACCGCAGCTCGCCGCCGTGCACCGGGACGCTGGCTCCGATCCGCACCGGGCGGAACACGAAGGTGCGGCGCAGGAAGTCCTCGTCGAGGCCCGACAGGGCCGAGTACTTGCGCAGGAAGGAGCCGAGGATCACGGCGCTGGTGTAGACCACCACGCGCCCCTCCTCGAGGATCTTCTGGAAGGTGCCGCTGTCGTGGTCGGCGTGGCAGTGGGTGAGGACGATCGCGTCGATCAGCTTGGGCGCGATCCCGTTCGCGACCAGCAGGTCGGTCGAGCCGAGGGGCGGGTCGACCAGCAGGCCGCGGTGGTTGATCCACAGCACGAAGCCGGTGGTCTTGCCCTTGGGGTCGAACCCGTGGCTCGACCCGAGCACCGTCACCCCGAAGGCGGGCGGGTCGAAGGACGCCGCCTCCTCGGGCACCGGCTCCTTGGGCGGGAGCGGCGTCTTGGCGGGCACCCGCGCCACCTCGCGCTCGCCGTCGCGCACCACGTAGCCCCCCTGGTCGGGCAGCCGCTCGACGGTCACCCCGTCGACCTGCGCGCGGCCCTGGGCGTCGAGGGTCACGAACTCCACCAGGGTGTCGACCTCCATGCGCTGGGCGGGGTCGAAGGGGTTGCGCCGGAACTGGGCGCACTCGCGCTGGTGGTCGGCGCGCGCCGCCACGGGCACCGAGCGGTCGTAGATCTCGTCGCTCGAGTAGTAGGTCTGGGGGCCGAACAGGGTCTCGCTGAGGACCCGGCGCAGGCGGGCCTCGCCCTCGGCGTCGGCGATCAGGCGGACCTTCTTCTTGAGCACGAAGAAGTTGAAGTAGGCCGGGAACTCGACCTCGCTGACGTTGACCCCGCGCTGGCGATCGAAGCGCTGCTCGGGGACCACGTAGATCGTCGGGACGTTCCGCCCCGCCGCCATGTGGTCCTTGATCGTCTCGGGCGGGCAGCCGAACTGGATCGGTCCGGCCGAGGTCTCCACGACCAGGCCCCCACGCGGCAACTCGAGGACGGCGGACTCCGGCATGCGTTCCCCCTCCGGCGGCCAGAGTGTACCCCGCCCAGCCCCGGGCGCTGCGTCCCGCTGGCACCTCCGCCTGGTACCATGCTGCCGCGCGCTCACCCCTCACCGGAGGCCGCTCGTGCCGTTTCACCTGCGCTCCGCCGCGCCCGTCGTCGCCGCCGTCGTCGCCGCCCTCGTCGCGCTGGCCGCCGCGGGCTGCGTCGCTCACCCGCTGGGTGAAGACTGGGGGCGGCTCGACCCCGAGGGCCGCGAGCGGCGCGCGCTGGAGGTCGTGGCGGCCCTGTTCGAGGGCGGCGTCGACGGCGCCGGCAGCCCCTTCGTCGACCGGAAGGCGGTGCGGGCCGATGCCTACGGGGTGCGCTACCGCGCCGACGGACAGGTCTGTCGGCTGAGCTGGCGCGACGTGATCGCGGTCGAGGCGACGCCTCACACCACCCCCCCCCCCCCCCCCCCGGCGCGGGGCGGGGA
>JAWLGW010000052.1:0-6018 GCA_041690735.1 Planctomycetota bacterium | reverse complement strand
AGACGCTGTTCGTGTACGTCGACCCCGACGCCGAGGGGCTGCGCGAGGTGCGCGACGTGGTCCGGCCGCCCCTCATGGGTCTGGGCCTCGCTCGCCCCTACGTGCAGCTGCGCTCGCGCCCCGCCTGGTCGCGCAACCGCCTGGTGCAGGCCCTGGGCTTCCTCCGCAAGCGGCGCCAGGGCGCCGCCGGGGTGGCGCCGGTCGACAGCGGCGCCGAGGTGATCGCCGGTGAGCCCGCCGCTGGTGAGGCGACGGCCGGGGCCACCGCGGCCGAGGCCCCCGCCGAGCAGCGCCACGGCGACCTCGACGCCGTGGAGGTGAAGCTGCGGCGGCTGCGGGAGTGGCGCGACCAGGGCCTGATCGACGAAGACGAGTATCAGGTCAAGCGCCGCGAGCTGCTGGAGCGGCTGTAGCCTGCGCGGGGAGGCGCTCTTGGGCAGCCCGCACGACGTCGCCTTCGGCCGCCTCGCGATCGCGCGGGGGTGGGTCGCCCAGCGGGCGGTGCACGAGGCCTGGAGCGCTCTGCCTCCCGAGCGCAGCCTGGCTCACGAGCTGGTGGGGCGCCGGCTGCTGCGCCCCGAGCAGGCTCAGGCGCTGCTGGCCGAGCTGGTCACCGCCCCCGCGAGCGACGCCACGGTCCAGTTCGGCGCTGCCGCCACCCCCGGCTCGCCTGCCAGCGGGGGCATGGACGACGAGACCGTCGAGGGCGCGGGGGCGGGGCCGCTCGCGGCCACGCCCAGCGCCCGCCTGCGGCTGGGGCTCCCCCCCGACCGGCGCGGCGGGCTGCCCGAGCTCGGACGGGCCGTCGCCGGCCGCTATCGGATCGAGGCGGTCCTCGGCAAGGGCGGCATGGGCGCCGTTTACCGGGCGTCGGACCTGCAGCGCGGGGGCGAGCCGGTCGCCGTCAAGGTCATGCTCGCCGAGTCGAACCCCGAGGGCACGGCGCTGGCGCGCTTCCGCCGCGAGGCCGAGGCCGTCGCCCGGGTGGACGCGCACGCGGGGGTGGTGCGGGTGCGCGACTTCGGCGCCGACCGCGGCCAGCCTTACTGCGTCATGGACCTCGTCGAGGGGCGCGACCTGTGGGCGCGGGTCAAGGCCGAGGGGCCCCTGCCGGTGGACGAGGCCCTGGAGGTGACCGAGCGGGTGTGCCGGGCGATCGCCCACTGCCACGGGAAGGGGGTGCTCCACCGCGACCTCAAGCCGGCCAACATCCTGGTGCGCGCCGCCGACGGGGCGCCGTTCGTCACCGACTTCGGCCTGGCCCGGGCGACCGACGAGGAGCGGCTGACCCGCACCGGCGAGGTCATGGGGACGCCGGCCTACATGTCGCCCGAGCAGGCGGACGGGCGGAAGGACGAGGTCGACGCCCTCACCGACGTGTACGCCCTGGGCGGGATCCTGTACGCCCTGGTCACCGGGCGCGCGCCCTTCACCGGCGAGCAGGTGGAGGTGTTCAAGCAGGTGTTCCTCGATCCGCCCCAGCCGGTGAATCAGCACCGCCCCGACGCGCCGGCCGGCGTGGACGCCGTGTGCCAGAAGGCCATGGCCAAGGACAAGGCGCTCCGCTACCCCAGCGCCCAGGCCTTCGCCGACGAGCTGGCGCGCCTGCGCCGCGGCGAGCCGATCGAGGCCCGCCCGCCCACCCGGTGGGAGCACCTCCGCTGGCGCCTGCGCAAGCGCGATCGGCGGGCCGTCGCTCAGGTGGCGCTCGCCCTCGGGCTGCCCGTGGTCGCGCTGTTCGCCATCGGCGCCGCCTTCGTCAGCCGGGACGCCCTCAAGGAACAGCTGGCGCGGGTCCCCGCCGTGCTGGCCGCCACCGACCCTCTCCTGGAGGGCAACGCCTCTCCCGCGCTGCTGTCTGCCCTGGACGGGATCGAGGACGACGCGGCCCAGAGCGCGACGGCGCGCAGCGAGCGCGACCGCGTGCTCCAGCTGGTCGAGCGGCTGTGGCGTAGCGCCCGCGAGGCGGCCGGCGAGGGCGCGGAGGAGGGCTCGGCCGATCGCGCCGAGCAGGTGGAGTACCTGCTGGCGCTCGCGCGCGGAGAGCGAGGGGCGCGCGTCGACGCGCCGCCCGGCGCGCTCCGTGATCTGGTGCGCCTGCTGCGGAGAGCGGCGATCGGCTGGGGTCAGCAGGTCGAGGTCGCGGGCGCGGAGGCAGATGACCCAGAGGGCCGCCTGATCGCCGCTCTGGCGCAGTTGCGGTGGCGGCCGAGCTGGGATCGGAAGCTGCCGGAGGAGAGCCCGCCGCCGCAACAGCTCCTCGAGGAGGCGGACCTCCTCTCGGCGACGGGCAGCCTGGAGCGGCTGGCCGCCGAGCATCCCCAGGGGGACCCGGTCGGGGACGCCGCCCGGGTGGTGCTCGATCAGCGCGCCCGGGTCGAGGCGGCCGTGCAGGCCTACTTCGTCTCGGAGCAGGCCTGGCTGCGCGCGCAGGCGCGCGCGGTCCTGGAGGAGCGAGGGGCGGCTCCGAGCGAGGAGGCCTGCGATCGAGACGGGTGGAGATCGATCGAGGCGCTGGAGGCCGTCGAGCTGGCCCCGGTCGTACCGGTCCGCAATACGCTGCTGGCGAGCTCGCTGGTCGGGGGCGGCAAGAGCGAGGCGATCACCGAGGCCATCACCACCCTGGAGGAGGCGCTGAAGCGGTCGCCGGCGCGCCGACGCGACGACTTCCTGCTCGTGCAGCGGTGGGCGGTGCGACGGCTGGCCCGCTTCGCCGCGGCCTGGCCGCCCGTAGCGGACGCGGACCCCTGGCGCCGCTTCGCGACGCTGCTGGGCGTCGTCCTGGAGCGCGTCTCCGACCGCGCCGACATCGAGATCGACCGATGCGTCGGGGACCTGTACGACGCCGTGGAGCGGCACCTGCCGCCGGAGGCCGCCAGCGAGGGGACCCGGGCGCGGGTGTTCGACCGGCTGGCCTCCCTGTGTAGCGTGCTGTCGATCGAGGCGGGGCTGGAGCCGAGTGACGAGCAGCTAGCGGAGATGATCGAGCGCCTGGCCCTGTTCCCCCGAATCCGGCGGCTGCCGGGGAACATCCTCGAGGGCAGCCTTCGTCGGCTCGAGAGGCGTCGGGCCTTCGCGACCTTCGTGCAGCGCCACCCTTGGGGCGACGTGTTCCTGGTGTGGGCCGAGACGATCGGCATGCAGGACCCGGAGGACCGCAACCAAGACGACCTCGTGCTGGCCTGGGACGAGCGGGTGCTCAGCCTCATTGCCGCCGCCCTGGGGGCCGAGCTCTCCCCGGCTGAGCGGCAGGCCCTCGACCTCACGGGGCTTCGCTACGCCCAGACCACGCTCGAGCGTCCCCTGGCGCCCTGCTGGGTGCCTTACGCGCGCTTCCAGGTGGGCCGGCGGGTGGTGCGCCGCGAGCGGCACCAGCCAGAGCCGCGCGTGGAGGTGTTGGACGCTGCGGCGCGCCTGCTGGAGGGGATCCAGGCGGCCGGCGCAGGGGCCGGACCCGGGCTGTCCGACACCGTCACCCTGGCAGGGCTCGGGGGGCACTACCTGGGCGAGGTCGCCGACCTGCTCGCCTCGAGCCGGCCCGAGCGAGCCGCTCAGCTGCACGAGTCCGCCGGGCGCTGGTTCGAGACCGGGTTGGAGTGGGCCTTCGAGTTCGTGCGCCAGGCCCGCGACCCCGTCGCGCCAGAGGTGGCCGGCAGCATGTACTACGTGACGGGCACCGATCGCGACCACCTGCACCGCTACGTGTTCAACGTCGCCAAGCGGCGCGCCACCTGGCTGGTCGAGAGGGGGCGCGTGGACGAAGGCCTGGAGGTGCTGCCGGCCGTTGAGCAGCGCCTCCTCGAGGAGCACGGTCTGACCGACGAGGACGCCGCCTTCGTCCGCTTCCAGGCGGGCCTGGCCAACGACGCCGGGCGCTTCGAGCAGGGCGCCCGCTGGGCGCGCCGAGCCCTCGAGGTGCTGGCGGTGAACACCCAGAGCCGCGACGAGGAGCGACACTTCGCCGGCTGTCGCGACCAGGCGCGGCGCTCCCTGTACAACGCGCTGCAGCGGAGCGGACAGCGGGAGCAGGCGCGACAGGTCCTGGCCGAGGCGCGGGCAGACGGCGCCATGGACGCCAAGAAGTGGAGAGACCTGCTGGGAGCGGTCGGTGAGTGAGCGACGCGCGCGGTCCGCCTCCCGCTGGAGCCGCGAGGGAGCAGCGCAGCGCGGGATCCTGGCGGCGGCCGCCGCGGTGGCCTGCGCGGTCGCTGCCTGGTGGATCCTGGGCGGCGGCCTGGCCCGCGGCATGATCTACCCTGGCAACCTCATGCCTCTGCCGGAGCAGGCGGCGCTCGCGCCGGGCCTGCAGCGGATCGAGTACGTGACCGAGGACGGCCTGATGCTGCGGGGCCTGGTCGTCCGGGCGAACGCCTCCTCCGCCGCGCCCGCGCCGAGCGCGCGGCCGCCGACCCTGATCCTGTTCCACGGCAACGCCCAGGCCGCCCTGCACCTATCCTCCCTCGCCCAGGCTCTGGCCGAGGCCGGCAGCCACGTGCTGGTGGCGGAGTACCGCGGCTACGGCGGCTGCGAGGGCTCCCCCTGCGAAGAGGGACTGCTGGCCGACGGCCGCGCCGCCCTGGCCGCGGCGCGCGAGCACCTGGACGCCGCCCCCGAGGAGGTGGTCCTGGTGGGCCTGTCTCTCGGCACCGGAGTGGCGGCAGGGCTGGCGGGCGAGGGGTTCGGGCGCGGCGTGGCGCTGGTGGCGCCCTTCACCTCCATGACCGCCATGGCGCGGCGGGTCGCGCCCGAGTGGCTGGTGTCGCTGGGGCTGCGCGACCGCTACCCCTCGCTGGCGGCGCTCGAGGGACGGGACGATCTGCCCGTGCTGGTGCTCCACGGCACCGACGATCCGCTGATCCCCTTCGCCCACGGGCAGGAGATCGTCGAGACGCTGGGGTTCGAGCGGGCCCGCCTGATACCGCTGGAGGGGATCGCCCACAACGACGTGCTCAGCCGCGCCGGCGAGCGGGTCGTGGCGGAGATCACCTCGTTCGCCCGCGCAGGGAGGGGGCCGCGGTGAGGTCCGTGCGCGAGGCGGTGCGGGGGCTGCTCTGCGTGTCGCTGGCCGGGTGCGGGGCGCTCACCCGCCCGATCATCTTCCCCGGCGACCCCGAGCCCCTCCCGCCGCTCGGCGTCGAGCTCGCGCCCGGAGTGGAGGTGATCGAGTATCCCGGCGAGGAGGGCGACCTGCTGCGCGGTTTGGTGGCGCGCGCGGCCGAGCGCCCTGAGGGAGGAGGACGCCCGCCAGCGCTGGTCCTGTTCCACGGCAACGCCGAGTCGGCCGCCCGGCAGGTGGACTGGGCGAGCCGGCAAGCGGCCATCGGCTGCGACGTCCTGGTGGCCGAGTATCGCGGCTACGGCGGCTGCGCGGGCTCGCCCTGCGAGGAGGGCCTGGTGGCCGACGGGCGGGCGGCGGTGGCCGCGGCCAGCCGCCTGCTGGGAGTCGGACCCGCCGAGGTGGTCCTGGTGGGGCGGAGCCTGGGGACCGGCGTGGCCTGCGCCCTGGCCGGCGAAGGGGTGGGGCGCGCCGTGGCGCTCATCGCCCCCTTCACCTCGGCGACCGACCTCGCCCGCGAGGTCGCGCCGGGATGGCTGGTGACGCTCCTGTTGCGCGATCACTTCCCCTCCCTCGACGCCCTGCGCGCCCGCCCGGACCTGCCGGTCCTGGTGCTGCACGGCACCCATGACGAGGTGATCCCCTTTACCCACGGCCGGCGCCTCACGGACGGCCTCGGGGCGCGCGCCCGCCTGATCCCGCTCGCGGGCGTGGGCCACAACGACATCTTCGTGCGGGCCGGAGAGCGGGTGGTCGCGGAGGTCGAGACCGTTGAAGGGCGCCGCGAGAGCGAAGCTGCCGCCCGCGGCGGGGTTGCTGATCAAGAGGCAGCGGCCGCCTGCCGGCCCCTCGCGCTCGGTCAGCGCCACCTCACAGGAGCCCGCCGTGGCTGGCTGCCAGCCGCTCGTGTCCGCCTCGTAGGTGCTGGCACGATGCGCGACACCGAACTCGGGCACAGGAAG
>JAWLGW010000051.1:0-14404 GCA_041690735.1 Planctomycetota bacterium | reverse complement strand
CAGCTCCCTTCCCTCTCATTCTCTTCTTGGCGATCTTGGCGCCCTTGGCGGTCGGGTCTTGGCGGTTGATCCCGGTTGTCCCGCAGACCGCCAGGAAGGTGCTCCAGGCGCTGCGCAGCGCTCGCGCTCCCCGGTGAGGAGGACCTCCGCCCTTCGTAGCACGCTCGGAGCGGCGCCAAACGACTTGCGGCGCCGCCGCGCCGCCGGCGGCCTGCTCTCACGCCTTACCCCTTGCATGACGAGGCCTCGCCGGTTCTCATGGGCCGCTCATCGCCAGAGGCCTCTCTGCGTCCCTGGTTTGGCTGCGCAAGAACACCTTGAACCGGGCGAGAGCCGCGTGCTCAGCGCCAAGGCAAGGGGGTGACGTGTCGGGACAGCATCGCCTTTTGGTTTGACAGGGGCCGCAACCCTCCTATAATTGCGGCTTCCTTGCGCGCTCGCGGCACGTAAGTCCTTGTCGCGCAAAAGGTTACCGAGCCACTCCCTCAATCGGGCGAAGCGCTCCCCCCTCAATGGGGTTGTTCGCTCTCCCCTGTGTCAGGCAACAAGCTCATGGAACGCATCCGGATTCGCATGGAGGCCTACGACCACGAGATCCTCGACCAGTCGGCCGCGGAGCTCGTGAACAAGGCCAAGGAGACTGGCGCCAAGGTGTCGGGGCCGATCCCGCTCCCGACGCGTATCGAGCGCTACACCGTCCTCCGCGGACCCCACGTCGACAAGAAGTCGCGCGACCAGTTCGAGATGCGCACGCACAAGCGCGTGATCGACATCACCGAGCCCACCGCCAAGACCGTCAACGCGATCACGCTGGTCCAGATGCCGGCCGGGGTCCACATCACGGTCAAGGCGTAGCCGGGTCGCCAGGAGCACACGATGGTCACCACCCTGGTCGGCAAGAAGCTCAGCATGACCCAGATCTGGGACGAGGATGGCAACTGCATCCCCGTGACCCTGATCCAGGCGGGCCCCTGCACCGTGGTGCAGGTGAAGTCGAAGGACGGCAAGGACGGCTACGACGCGGTCCAGATCGGCTTCGACGCCCTGCAGCGCAAGAACGACGGTGAGGGCGACTACCGGGCCACCAAGCCCGCCCTCGGCCACTTCGACAAGCACGGCGCGCCGCCCCACCGGATGCTGCGCGAGGTGCGCCTCGGCAAGGGCGACACCGCCCCCGAGGCCGGCACGGTGCTCAAGGTCGACGAGGTGTTCAAGGACATCAAGAAGGTCGACGTGATCGGCACCTCGAAGGGGCGCGGCTTCGCGGGCGTGATCAAGCGTCACGGCTTCAACGCCGGCCCGCGCACCCACGGCTCGAAGAACTACCGCGAGCCCGGCTCGACGGGCGCCGGCACCACGCCGGCCCACGTCATCAAGGGGAAGCGCATGCCCGGCCACATGGGCAGCGTGCGGCGGACCGTCCGCAACCTCGATGTGGTCAAGATCGAGGGCGACCAGAACCTGCTCTACGTGCGGGGGGCGGTGCCCGGGCCGCAGGGCGGCACCGTGATCGTCCGCAAGGCGAAGGCGCTGAGGAAGTAACCATGGCCCTTGAGCTCAAGAAGACCGACGCGGCCGGCAAGCCCGTGGGCACGATCACCCTCGAAGAGGACGCGCTGGGCGGCAAGATCAAGAACCGCCTGATGCACGCCGCCGCGGTGATGTACCACGCGAACCTGCGCCAGGGCTCGCACAGCACCAAGACCCGGGCGGAGATCGCTGGGTCGAGCAAGAAGATGTACCGGCAGAAGGGCACCGGCCGGGCCCGGGCGGGCAACCGCAAGAGCGGCACCCGCCGCGGCGGCGGCGTGATCCACGGCCCCAAGCCGCGCGACTACTCCTACTCGATGCCCAAGAAGCAGCGCGAGGCGGCCCTGCGCTCGGCGGTGCTGACCAAGGCGAAGGACGGCGAGCTGCACGTCGTGGCCGGCCTGACCTTCGACGCGCCCAAGACCAAGGCCCTCGATAAGCTGCTCTCCGACCACGGGATCGCGCACGACACCGCGCTGGTCGCCACCGACGGCCTGCAGCGCGAGGTGTTCCTGTCGGGCCGCAACATTCCGGGCGTGACCGTCAAGCCGGGCGCCGAGCTCAACGCGCGCGACGTGCTGACCCACAAGCACCTGGTGATCGACGAGCGCGCCTTCGAGCGCTTCACCACCAAGCCGGAGCGCGTGGGGCGGGCTCGCAAGCCCAAGGGCACGCGCAAGCAGAAGACCGACGCCGCCGGCGCCGGTAAGGAGGGCTGATCGTGCCTGCCGAGCTCGACCCGACGCAGGTCATCAAGGGCCCGCTCATCACCGAGAAGCTCGCCATCCAGACCGAGAACGACAACATCTACGGGTTCAAGGTCGACAAGCGGGCCAACAAGATCCAGATCAAGAAGGCCATCGAGCACCTGTGGGGCGTCAAGGTGGTCCGCGTGAACACCATGACCCGCAAGGGCAAGCCGCGGCGGGTGCGCGCCAGCTGGAGCAAGGCTCCCGACTGGAAGCGCGCGCTCGTCAAGCTCGCCGAAGGCGACAGGATTGAGTAATGGGCGTTCGTAACCTCAAGCCGACCTCTCCGGGTCGCCGTGGCATGCAGGTCCAAGACTGGGAGGACCTGACCCACAAGAACCGCAACAAGCCCGAGAAGAAGCTCCTCGAGAAGCTCAAGAAGACGGGCGGGCGGAACCACCACGGCTGCGTCACGGCCCGCCACATCGGCGGCGGACACAAGTCGAAGTGGCGCAAGATCGACTTCAAGCGGAACAAGGACATGGTCCCCGCCAAGGTGAAGTCGATCGAGTACGACCCCAACCGCACGGCGCGCATCGCCCTGCTCCACTACGCCGACGGCGAGAAGCGCTACATCCTGGCGCCGATCGGCCTCGAGGTGGGGGCCGAGGTGGTGTCGGGCAGCCACGTGGAGCCCCGGGTCGGCAACTGCATGCCGCTCCGCCACATCCCGACCGGCCTCGAGGTCCACAACGTGGAGCTCCAGCCGGGGCGCGGCGGTCAGCTGGGCCGCTCGGCGGGCACCCTGATCAAGCTCATGGCCAAGGAGGGGGCGCACGCCACGATCCAGCTCCCCTCGGGCGAGATGCGCAAGGTGCCGGTCGACTGCCGGGCCACCATCGGCCAGATCGGCAACACCGAGCACAACACCATCGTCATCGGCAAGGCCGGCCGTCACCGCTGGATGGGCTACCGGCCCTACTCGCGCGGCTGCGCCCAGAACCCCCACGACCACCCCATGGGCGGCGGTGAGGGTCACCGCTCCGGCGGGCGCCACCCCATGGGCCCGACGGGGATCCTGGCCAAGGGCGGGAAGACCCGCCACGGCAAGGCTCGCTCCAACAAGTTCATCGTCCGCAGCCGCAAGAAGCGCGGCAGGAGGCGGTAGTCATGGGTCGCTCCCTGAAGAAGGGCCCCTACGTGGACGCCAAGCTCCTGCGCAAGGTGCTCCGGCAGAAGGACGCGGGCGACCACGCCCCGATCAAGACCTGGGCCCGTCGCTGCACCATCGTCCCCGAGTTCGTCAACCACACCTTCGAGATCCACAACGGCAAGATCTTCCACAAGGTGTTCGTGACCGAGGACATGGTGGGGCACAAGCTGGGCGAGTTCTCGCCCACCCGCGTGTTCCGCGGCCACACGGGCAAGAAGGGCAGGTAGGTAGGACGTCATGGCCACCCGCACCAAGCCGAAGCGCAACATCGCGGCCGACGCCCCCGAGTTCAAGGCGTTCCACCGCAACGCGCGCATCTCGCCCCAGAAGGCCCGCCTGGTCATGGACCAGATCCGTGGGCTGCCCGTGTCGGCGGCGCTCGACCAGCTGACCAACATGACCCAGCGCGCCGCCGCCATGACCAACAAGCTCCTCAAGAGCGCGATCGCCAACGCCGACCAGGCCATCGACCAGGAGCTGATCCGCGACGGCCAGGGCGTGGTGATCGAGCCGCAGCCCGACGTCGACATCGACGACCTGTACGTGCACGAGGCGCGGGCCGACGAGGGCCCCCGCCTCAAGCGCTGGCGTCCCCGGGCCCGCGGCGCGGCGTATCCGTATCGCCGCCCGTTCGCGCACCTCACCATTCGTCTCCGGCCCCTGCCGGCCAAGGAAGGTTAAGCCGTGGGACAGAAGATCCGCCCCACCGGGTTCCGCGTCGGCGTCTACGACGACTGGCGCTCGCGCTGGTACGCCAAGAAGAAGGACTACGGCCAGCTGCTGGTCGAGGACCAGAAGATCCGTGACGCCGTCAAGAAGGAGTACGGCTTCGCGGGTGTGCCGCGCGTCGACATCGAGCGCAAGACCGAAGGCGGCGAGGTGACCGTGATCATCCGCACCGCCCGGCCGGGCGTGATCATCGGCCGCAAGGGCGCCAAGGTCGACCAGCTCAAGGACGACCTCGCCAAGATCACCGGCAAGAAGGTCGACCTCAAGATCCAGGAGATCGACCGCCCCGAGCTCGACGCTCAGCTGGTGGCCGAGGGTGTGGCGGAGCAGCTCAAGAAGCGCATGAGCTTCCGCCGGGTGATCAAGAAGTCGCTCGAGCTCACCATGGGCGCGGGCGCCAAGGGCTGCAAGATCCAGGTCTCTGGCCGCCTCGGCGGTCACGAGATGGCGCGGACCGAGGCCTCGCTCGAGGGCTCGATCCCGCTCCAGACGTTGCGCGCCGACATCGACTACGGCTTCGCTCAGGCGATCACCACGCACGGCACCATCGGCGTCAAGTGCTGGGTCTTCCGCGGCGAGCTGACCGAGCGGCGCCGGGCCAACACCGCCCTGCAGGGCGGCCAGCCCCAGTTCGGTGAGGGATAAGTCATGGCGCAGATGCCGAAGCGGGTCAAGCACCGCAAGGTCCAGCGGCGTCGCATCAAGCGGTTCGCCACGCGCGGCAACCGGGTCGCCTTCGGCGACTTCGGGCTGCAGGCGCTCGAGGCGGGCTGGGTGTCGGCGCAGATCATCGAGGCGGCCCGTGTGACCGCCAACCGCTACCTCGGCGGCGAGGGCCGAATCTACATCCGCATGTTCCCCCACAAGCCGATCACCTGCATCCCGCAGGAGACGCGCATGGGTAAGGGCAAGGGCGAGCCGGAGTACTGGGCCGCCGCCGTGCAGCCCGGGACGATCCTGTACGAGATCGGCGGCGTGCCCGAGGACCTCGCCAAGGGCGCCTTCGCCCGGATCGCCCACAAGCTCCCGGTCAAGGTGCGGCTGGTGCCGCGGAGGTCCCTGTGACGCTCGAGGAGATTCGCGGCCTCGCCACCGAGGACCTCGCGAAGGCCGTGACCGACGCCCGCGAGGAGATGTTCAAGCTGCGCTACGCGGCGGTCGCCGAGTCGGTCGAGAACACCAAGTCGATCCGGGAGCTCCGCAAGCGGATCGCCCGGGTGAAGACGGTCCAGCGCGAGCGCGAGATCGCCGCCAGCAAGAGCGAGTAGAGCGATGGCCGAAGAGACCAGCAGCCGCCAGTACAAGTCGGGCGAGCGGGGCAGCCGCAAGGCGCTCATCGGGAAGGTCGTCTCGACCAAGATGGCGAAGACGATCGCCGTCGAGATCGAGCGCACCGAGATGCACGCGAAGTACAAGAAGTACATCCGCCAGCACACCAAGGTCTACGCCCACGACGAGCAGGGCACGGCCGGGGTGGGCGACATCGTGCGCGTGATCGAGGGTCGCCCGACCTCGAAGATGAAGCGCTTCCACCTGCTCGAGGTCCTGCAGAAGGCGGGGAGCGAGTAGCCATGATCCAGATGGAGACCCTGCTCGACGTCGCGGACAACACCGGGGCCAAGAAGGCCAAGATGATCCGCGTCCTCGGCAAGTCGAACAGCCGCTTCGCCGAGCTGGGCGACATCGTCGTCGCCCACGTGCGTCAGGCCGCCCCGGGCGCCGACGTGAAGAAGGGCGACGTGGTCAAGGGCGTGATCGTGCGCCAGTGCAAGAAGTATCGCCGGACGGACGGGAGCTGGATCCGGTTCGACCGCAACGCGATGGTGATCCTGCAGGACGTCGAGTCGCGCAACCCGAAGGGCACCCGCATCTTCGGCGCGGTGGCGCGTGAGCTCCGGCAGAAGAAGTTCACCAAGATCGTGTCGCTCGCCTCGGAGGTCGTCTGATGGGAATTCGGGTCAGGGGCAAGGGCCGCAAGCACTTCCTGCGCGCCCGCCGGTCCGCTGCGCCCAGCGGCACCCGGCACCTCGAGAAGCTGCACGTCAAGAAGGACGACCTCGTGGAGGTCATCAGCGGCGCCGAGAAGGGCAAGCGCGGCAAGATCCTCCGGGCCATCCCCAGCGACGGGATGGTGGTGGTGGAGGGCATCAACCGCAAGTGGAAGCACCTGCGCCGCACTCAGCAGAACCCCCAGGGCGGTCGGATCGAGCGCGAGTTCCCGATCCACGCCTGCAAGGTTCGTAAGGTCGAGGGCTAGCCATGGCTAGGAACAAGGGTGGGGCGGGGGCCCCGGGCAAGGCCAGCAAGGTCTCGTTCAAGGCCCAGCCCAAGAAGAAGAAGAAGGGCGCGCCCGAGACGCCGCCCCCGGCTCCGCGGCTCAAGCTGCACTACAACGAGGTGGTGCGGCCGCAGCTCAAGGAGAAGTTCGGCTTCAAGGCCGACCTCGCCACGCCCCGGGTCACCAAGGTCGTGGTCAACATGGGCGTGGGCGACGCGGGCGAGAACCCCAAGAAGCTCGAGCAGCTCATGGACGACCTGGAGGTCATCACCGGGCAGCGGCCGCACGTCACGCGGGCCCGCATCTCGGTGGCGAACTTCAAGCTGCGCGAGGGCATGCCGGTCGGGTGTCGGGTCACCCTGCGCAAGGCGCGCATGTGGGAGTTCCTCGACCGGCTGATCTCCGTGGTCATCCCGCGTCTGCGCGACTTCCGCGGCCTGAGCCCCAAGCAGTTCGACGGGCGCGGCAACTACGCCATGGGCCTGGCGGACCAGATCGTGTTCCCCGAGATCAACGCCGACCGGGTGCAGTTCACCCACGGCATGAACATCGTCGTCTGCACGACCGCGCGCACGGACGAGCAGGCCCGTGAGCTCCTCCGGCTGGTGGGGTTCCCGTTCCGCGACCTCCCCGTGGTGGTCCTCGGGACGAAGGAGGGTTAGCGCATGGCGAAGACCTCGCTGAAGATCAAGGCCAAGCGCCCCGCCAAGTTCAGCACGCGGCGCTACAACCGCTGCGACCTGTGCGGTCGCCCGCGGGCCTACTACCGCAAGTTCCGTATCTGCCGCATCTGCTTCCGGACCCTCGCCCTCCAGGGACGCATCCCTGGCGTGCGTAAGGCTAGCTGGTAGGAGGGTCGCCGCCATGATGACCGATCCGATCGCGGACATGCTCACGCGCATCCGGAACGCCGTCGCCAACAAGGAGGCGAAGGTCCGGATCCCGCGCTCGAAGATGAAGGTCAACGTCGCCGACGTCCTCAAGCGGGAGGGCTACATCGAGGACTGCAAGGTCCTCGAGGCCCGGCCCGAGGAGGGCGGCAAGGGGCAGCAGGGGTGGCTGGAGATCCAGCTGCGCTACGGCCCCGACGGCGAGGATGTGATCACTTACCTGCAGCGCGTCTCGAAGCCCGGTCGCCGGGTCTACTCGGGCGCGAAGGACCTCAAGCCGGTCCTCAACGGCCTGGGCATCGACATCCTGTCGACCAGCAAGGGCGTGCTCTCCGATCGCGAGGCGCGCACCCAGAAGGTCGGCGGCGAGGTCCTGGCGCGGGTCTACTAAGGAACCTCGAGGCAGCTCCCATGTCCCGAATTGGTAAGAAGCCCGTGACGATCCCCAAGGGGGTCAAGGTCTCGGTGAACGGCCGCAAGGTCGAGGTCGAGGGGCCCAAGGGCAACCTCTCCCACACCTTCCCGGTCGGGGTCGAGATCGCGATGGAGGGTGACACCGTCACCATCACTCGCGACAGCGACTCCAAGCGTCACCGGGCCTTCCACGGCATGACGCGCGCGCTGATCAACAACATGGTCAACGGCGTCCACAAGCCGTTCGAGAAGGTGCTCGAGATCCACGGCACCGGCTACTCCGCGAACGTGAGCGGAAACGAGCTCGAGCTCGACATCGGCTTCAGCAACAAGGTCAAGGTCAAGATCCCCGATGGCCTCACGGTCGCGCCCCAGAAGGGCCGCCCGGTGGTGGTCACCATCTCGGGGTCCAACAAGCAGGCGGTCGGTCAGCTCGCCGCGATCATCCGCTCCAAGCGGCCGCCCTCGCCCTACGGCGACAACAAGGGCATCCGCTACCGGGGCGAGACCATCCGCAAGAAGGCCGGCAAGGCCTTCGGCGACAAGAAGTAGGTAGGTCGAGCATGAAGCGCGACAAGCGGACGAACCGGATCCGCCGCCACTGGCGGATCCGCGCCAGCGTCAAGGGGACCACCGAGCGTCCCCGGCTGACGGTGCGCCGCAGCAACAAGTACATCTACGCCCAGCTGGTCGACGACGAGCAGGGCAAGACGATCGCCGCCGCGGCGACGACCCAGAAGGCGCTGCGCGACTCCCTCGGCGGGAAGGGCTGCAGCGTCGCCGCTGCCCAGCTGGTGGGCAAGACGGTCGCCGAGCGGGCCAAGGAGAAGGGCGTCACCAAGGTCTGCTTCGACCGCGGGGGCTACAAGTATCATGGTCGCGTCAAGGCGCTCGCCGACGCGGCTCGGGAGGCCGGCCTTGAGTTCTGACCAGAACGCGGACACCGCCACCTCGGCGGACGCGACTTCCAAGCAGCAGGATCAGGGTCCCGGCGGCGGCGCCGGCGGCGGCGGCGGGCGTGGGCCTGGCGGCGGTGGGCGTGGGCCCGGCGGCGGCGGGCGTGGGCCCGGCGGCGGCGGGCGTGGGCCCGGCGGCGGGCGTGGGCCCGGCGGCCCGGGCGGCGGCGGCCGCGGCGGCCCCCGCGGGCGCGGCCGTGACCGCGGCGGCGACGACCGCGCGGAGAAGCTGGTCGAGAACGTGGTGCGGATCAACCGCTCCGCGGCGGTGGTCAAGGGCGGCCGCCGGTTCAGCTTCTCGGCCCTGGTGGTCGTGGGCGACGGCAAGGGCCGGGTCGGCATCGGCTACGGCAAGGCCAACGGCGTCCCCAACGCGGTCGAGAAGGGGGTGAAGGACGCGCGGAAGAACATGTTCCGCATCCCGATCATCGACGGCACCATTCCCCACCCGTACGAGGCCCGCTTCAGCTCATCGCGGGTGACCCTGGAGCCGGCCAGCCCCGGCACCGGCATCATCGCGGGCGCTTCGGTGCGCGCGGTGTGCGAGGCGGCGGGGATCAAGAACATCCTCACCAAGTGCCACGGCTCGGGGAACCCGGTCAACGTGGTCAAGGCCGTCGAGCAGGGCCTCAAGGCGCTGCGGACGCGCAAGATCGTGGAGCAGCTCCGCGGAGTGAAGCTCGACCCCGACGCCGGCAGCTGGCGTATGAAGCAGAAGAAGGTCGCCAAGAAGGCCGCCGCGGCCGCGGCGCCCGCCGAGGCCTAGGCGCCTCGGCGTCTCCTCAGGAGCCATGCGATGAACCTCAACGACGTGAACGCCAAGGTGCCCACCAAGCCGGACCGCAAGCGGGTCGGCCGTGGCCCCGGGTCCGGCAGCGGGACCACCGCCGGGCGGGGCAACAAGGGCGCCAAGTCGCGCAGCGGCTACAAGGCCAAGGCCGGCTTCGAGGGCGGCCAGATGTCCTTCGTCCGCCGGATCCCCAAGCGGGGCTTCACCAACAAGCCGTTCCGGCGCGACTGGGCGTTCGTGAACCTCAAGGACCTCAACGCCTTCGAGGACGGCACCACCGTCACTCCTGAGCTGCTGCTCGAGCGCGGGATCATCCCCAAGATCCGCAGCGGCCTCAAGGTGCTCGGCGTGGGCAAGCTGGAGCGCAAGCTCACGATCCAGGCTCACCGCGCCTCGGACGCCGCCAAGAAGGCCATCGAGGCCGCCGGCGGCTCGCTGGAGCTGATGCCGGCGCCGGGCGACGAGGCGGCCAAGCGCTGGCGCGCCAAGCGGGGCCAGGGCAAGGCCACGCTCCGCCGCAAGCAGGCGCAGGGTTAGCGGAGCGGCGGCGGCTCCGCCGTCGCCCCCCGCGTGTGATCTCCAGGTAGAGTAGGGGCCCCAGAACCGACCCCCCAGAATCAACTCAGGGTCGAGCAGTCCTGCGGGCCCCGCTTCGCTCCGGATCGTTTCGTCCCGACCCGACCCAACGCCCCCGCTGCCCCGAAATCGAGGAGCCCATGCTCGCGGCGTTCAGGAACGTCTTTCGCATCCCGGATCTTCGCACCAAGATCCTCATTACCGCCAGCTTCTTGATCCTGTACCGGGTCGGCAGCTACATCGTGCTCCCCGGGATCGACAAGGCCCGGCTGGCCGACATGACCAACCAGACCGGCGGGCTGGCCGACGTCATGGCGACCATCAGCATGCTGACCGGCGGGTCGCTCGCCCAGTGCACCCTGTTCGCGCTGGGGATCATGCCCTACATCTCGGCGTCCATCATCTTCTCCCTGCTGGTGAAGGTGATCCCCGCCCTCGAGGCGCTGCAGAAGGAGGGCGAGAGCGGCCGGCAGAAGATCAACCAGTACACCCGCTACTCCACCATCGGGCTGTGCTTGATCCAGTCGATCTTCATCGTCATGTGGATCCAGCAGAACCAGCTGGCCTACGACCCGGGCCTCGGGTTCTGGTTCATGACGATCCTGTCGCTGACCACCGGCACGGTGTTCCTGATGTGGATCGGCGAGCAGATCACCGAGTTCGGCATCGGCAACGGGATCTCCTTGATCATCATGGCGGGCATCATCGCCATGATGCCGGGCGCCCTGTTCAACTTCGGCGTGAACATCAACCGCGCGGCCGAGACCGGCGGCAACGTGCCGATCGAGGTGCTCAAGCTGCTGGTGTTCATCGCCCTGTTCGTGGGCGTCGTGGTGGCCGTGGTGATCATGCACCAGGGCCAGCGGCGGATCCCGATCCAGCAGCAGAAGCACACCCGCGGGCGGCGCGTCTACGGCGGGCAGCGCCACTACCTGCCCCTGCGCGTCAACGCGGCCGGCGTCATGCCGGTGATCTTCGCCGACTCCCTGATCATCCTGCCCACGGCGCTGTTCGCGCAGTTCCTGCCGGGGCTGACCGACTACCTGTCGCGCGGGGACTCGTTCTGGTACTTCTTCCTGTACATCACCATGGTGATGTTCTTCACCTTCTTCTGGGTGTCGCTGACCTTCAGCCCCCAGGAGATGGCGACCCAGATGAAGGAGTACGGGTCGTTCATCCCGGGGATCCGGCCGGGCAAGAAGACGGCCGAGTACCTGGAGGCGATCATGAACCGGATCACCTTCGTGGGCGCCATCTTCCTGGCGTTCATCGGGCTGTTCCCCACGATCGTGTCGGCGGCCATGGGGATCGACCTGTTGCTGGCCAGCTTCCTGGGCGGCACCGGGCTGCTGATCGTGGTGGGCGTCTCGCTCGACCTGGTCCAGAAGGTCGAGTCCCACCTCCTCATGCGCCACTACGAGGGGTTCATGAAGACCGGGCGGGTGCGCGGCCGGCGAGGCTGAGCCCGTGCTGGGCCGCCGCGCGCGTCCGCGGCTCAAGTCGTCCGATGAGCTGACGACCATGCGCGAGGCCGGCCGCATGGTCGCCGAGGTGCTGCGGCGGCTGGCGGACACCGTCGCGCCCGGCGTCACCACCGGGGACCTGGACGCGTTGGCCGCCGCCACCATGCAGGAGCTGGGCGCCGAGCGCGCCTCCTTCCTGGGCTACCGCGTGGGGGGGCAGGTCTATCCCGCCTCGATCTGCGTCTCGGTCGACGACGAGATCGTCCACGGGATCCCGGGCCGCGTGACTCACCGCGGGCGCACCGTGCCGGACCGCGCGCTCAGCGAAGGGTCGGTGGTCTCGATCGACTGCGGGGTGGTGCACGGGGGCTACCACGGCGACTCGGCGGTGACCCTCCCGGTGGGCCCGATCCCGCCCGACGTCGAGCGGCTGCTCGAGGCCGGCCGCGCCGCCCTGTGGGCCGGGATCGAGGCGGCGCGACCGGGGAATCGCCTCAGCGACGTCGCGGCCGCGATCGAGGGGGCCGTGCGCCTCAAGGAAGGGGAGCACGGGCGCCGCTACGCGATCGTGGAGGAGTACGTGGGCCACGGGATCGGGCGGCACCTGCACGAGGAGCCGCAGGTGCCCAACGTCGTGAGCAGCACCCTGCGCCGCAACGACCTGGTCCTCGAGCCCGGGCTGGTGATCGCCATCGAGCCCATGCTGTGCCTGGGCAGCCGCCGGACCCGCACCCTCCGTGACGGCTGGACGGTCGTCACGCGCGACGGCAAGGCCTCCTGCCACTTCGAGCACACGGTGGCGGTGACCGAGGACGGGCCGGTCGTGTTCACGGCCCGCGCCGACGGCGCGACGACGCACTAAGGAGCTGTTAGCTGTTAGCTGTTAGCTGTTAGAGCTGTCGCTCAACACTGAAGCTCCTTCAGCAAGGAGCCTTCCTGGCAGCGGCAGCTCTTGGCTAGCCGCTAACCGCTAACCGCTAACCGTTAAACAGCTGACAGCTGTCCCGTAGAGATGCCGCGTCCCCCCGGCTATCCTGAGCGCATCTCAGGAGGTGTCCGAATGCAGGTGAGGAGAGGGGCTCCGCTGCTGGCGGGGCTGGGCGTCGCGGCCCTGGCGGGCGCGGCGCTGACGACGGTCGGAGCGGCCCCCGGGCAGCCGACCGTTCGGTGGGCGAAGAGCTGGGAGGCGGCGGTCGCGGAGGCCACGGCGCGGGACGTGCCGATCTTCGTGACCTTCCACAAGGACGGGTGACCGCCCTGCAAAGCCATGGAAGAGGGTCTCTTCCATAACCCAACCTTCGTCAATTACATCAACGAGTTCGCTGTGGCCGCCGCGGGTCACCGCGAGGGGCACACGCTGGAGGAGCGGGTCAACCCGCTCACGGGGAAGCGCGAGCAGGTGTGCCCGGTCTACGACTCCATCGCCTGCGACGCGCACCAGGCGACCTATCAGCAGGCAGGCGGCAAGTTCGAGTTCAACGCCGTCCCGACCAGCTTCGTGTGCCAGCCCGACGGCACCATGATCAAGAAGGTCTCCGGCATGGCGCCCAACGATTACATCGAGGCGCTCAAGGAGGCCCAGATGAAGATCGGCAAGCCGCCGCTGACCGGCTCCGCGATCCTCAAGATGGAGCGCGACCTGTACAAGGGCGACGGCAAGCTGCGGAGCGGCAAGTTCAACGACGCCTTGAAGCTGTACAAGGGCGTGGCCGAGGACGAGGAGCTGCCCGAGTTCGTGCGGGCCCGCGCCGACGCTCGCGTCGCCGCCCTGGAGGAGGCCGCCCTGGCCGCCATCGAGGAGGCGAAGGCCCTCGAGCCGCGCAAGGCGAAGCGGGAGCTCAAGAAGCTGCTGCGGAACCTCGACGACCTCGAGGAGGCGAAGGCCGCCTGCGAGGCGGCGCTGGAGGAGAGCGAGGGCTGACGACGGACGGTCGTCAGGCTCGCAGCGCGAGCAACAAACACGAGCCCTGGGGCCCTCGCCCGGGGCTCGTGCCACGTACTCGCTACGCCCCGCTCTCTCAGAACCAGTAGTCGCCGCTGACGTACACCACCGGCTCGTACGACAGCGGCAGGCCGCCGCCGCCCCACAGCTGGTTCCAGTGGTGGGCGAGGTTGGTCCACAGCCCTCCAGCGCGGTCGAGCTCCACCGAGGCCAGGTTCCGCTCCACCCCGGGGTCGTCCTCGTACAGCTCCAGGAAGGCGGCGAAGATCGCGGTGGTGCCGGCCGGCTCGTGGGGTGTGGTCGCGAAGCCCTTGGGGCAGGCCGCGATCACCACGCCGGAGAACTCGCTCCAGGTGGGGGCGCCGTCGGCGAAGATCCCCGACTCGCAGGCGTTGATCAGCACGGCCTTCTGTCCCCGGACCGGCGCCAGGGCGGCGAACAGGTCCTCGGGGGCCACGCTCACGCCGGGTGGGGCGACGTACTGGGCGCCGTTGATCCGCAGCGTCCGGGTGCGCCAGCCGGTCGCGTCCCCCTCGCCGGAGTAGGCGACGAACAGGCGCGTGTCGTCGTCGGCGACGTAGGACAGGCGCTCCAGCAGGCCGTGCAACGCCTTGGGCGTGACCGAGCCGAAGTCGACGCGGTACACGTCGTAGCCCTTGCTCAGCAGCAGCCGCGTCAGCTGCTCCATGTCGCCGGTGATGTAGGGGTCCTCCTCGGGGAGCCCCTGCCGGACGTCGTCGGCGGAGGACACCTGGAACGGCCCCTCGGGGGGCGAGAAGATCCGCCCGTTCATGACCACCGCGTAGCGGTTGGTGGGCGACACCCGGAAGGGGATGTACTCCTCGTCGAGGACCTGCACCGCCTCGCTCTCGGCGTGGCGCGGGAGGTCGCCGATCGGCGGCGACACGCAGCCGGCGGCGGGGAGCAGCGCCAG
>JAWLGW010000050.1:0-14466 GCA_041690735.1 Planctomycetota bacterium | reverse complement strand
GGTGAGCGCTCAGCGCTCACCGCCTCCTAAAGACAGGAGGTCCGCCGGGCGACACGCCAGACGGACCTCCTGTGCAGGGGTGATGAGGGAGCAGTCTTCGTCTACACCAAACCGAAGTTCGTCATGAGCTTGGTGCTGTTGTTCATGCGGTCGACCGCCGGGGCGTCGCGGTCGTTCATGGGGATGTCGTACTCCACGTCGATCCCGGTGGGGAAGCCGAGGCTGCGGTAGACCAGGCCCCCGAGGTCGCGCGGGTGCACCGGGTCGACCAGGTTGCCGTCGCGCTCGCGCCACATGCCGTCGGGGCCCGTGTCGCCGTAGGCGCCGGTCTTGAACTGGGGCTGGTTCACCGAGATCAGGGCCCACGAGAAGCCGTCGCCCCAGTGATCGCGACCGTCGCGACCCAGCTGGGCGTTGGCGATCGTCTGCCCGTTGGTCCGGCCGTTGTTCACGGTCTGGGGCGTGCGCCCAAACTCGCCGCCCACGACGATCAGCACCCGCTTGCCCGTCGCCTTGAGGCGGTTGACGATCTCGCCCACCCCCTGGTCGACCGACCGCCCCCAGATCGCCTGGACGATCCCGGCGTTGTTGTTGTGGGAGTCGTTGCCGCCGATCCCCACCGCGACGTACGGGACGCCCGCCTCGAGCAAGCGCACCGCCTGGGTGAGCCGCCGGGCGGTCCCCGCGTCTCGCGCCGGCACCAGCGGGACCCCGGTCAGGTCGAACGCCTGGGCGGCGTCGCCCTTGATCGTGATGTCCGCGGCCGACTTGCTCGCCTCGGCGTAGGCCTTGGCGATGGCATCGGGCCGGTCGGCCAGGAAGCGGGCGTTGAGCTTCTCGATCAGGCTGCGGCGCCGCTGGTAGCGGGCGGCGTCCACCCCGCTCGGCAGCTGCAGCGCCTCCACCACCGGGTTGCCGCCGGCGCCGCCGCCGGCGTTGACCTGCAGGGCGGTGGGGCAGCGGGAGGCGTTGGCGGTGTTGACCATGTTGCCGTTGGCGCCGTTGATCACCACCGAGGGGATCCCCAGCCCCTTGCCCTCGTAGTAGTAGGCCATGACCGAGGCGACCGACGGGTACGCGCCCGCCAGGGCGCCCTCCCAGAAGTTGTTCATGTACTGCTGGGCGGTCGCGTGGGCGTTGTTGCGGTGGACCATGGAGCGCAGCACGCCCAGGCCCACGTTGGGGTCGCTGGTCGCCAGCCCAGCCAGGGTGGGGAACACCTCGGAGATCTTCACGTCGTTGCCGTAGGGGTCGTTGACGCCCAGGCTGATCGTGCCCACGAAGCTGTTGCGGCTGCCGGGCTTGGGGTCCCAGGTGTCGGTCTGCGAGGGGCCGCCGCTCATGAAGATCTGCAGGCAGGCGTCGTAGAGGGCGTTGTGGGGCTCGACGCCGTAGGCCTCGCTCATGAACATCCGGGACTGCATGGAGAGCCCCATGACTCCCAGCGCGATCCCGCTCTTGCCCACCTTCTTGAGGAACTCGCGCCGCTCGCTGTCGCAGCCGGTGCACTTCACGTTCGCCATGGCTCTCTCCGTCGTCCGTTCGATAGTCGCTTAAGGGTTATGCAGGTCTAGGTAGTCGATCCGCCGTCGTCGGGCCAGCCCCTCGGGGGGGTGCCCGGGCGAACGGCCTTCGCCGTCCGCCCGGTCGCTCGCTACTTGAGCACGAACTCCGCGGTGGCGGCCACGGCCGCGGCCACGTCCTCCAGGCCCTCGCGGACCGAGGCGGCCTGCTGGATCACGTCCAGGCAGTCAGCCAGCTCGCCGGCCTCCGCGTCGCGGGTCAGCGCCCGGCGGAAGATCCGCTGCACGGCCTCCTCCTCGGTGAGGGTGCCCGCCGCGACCTGCTGGGCCAGGGCGGCCACGTCGCCGCTCGCCAGCGGGCCCTGGACCACCGGGCTGTTCTGCAGCACCAGCGCCTGGCTCATGTTCACCGCGTCCACCCGGTCGGTGATCGTCTCGCGGGCCTCGGGGTAGCCGAACACCTGGTGGAAGAAGGCCAGGCCGCCGCCCGAGAGGGTGCCGCCGCTCAGCTCGTCCACCGCCGACGCCATGACCTCGGCCTTGTGGCGCGAGAGGGCGCGCCGCTGCAGCAGCCGGTCGTTGGCCGCGTCGAGCCCGTCGGCGCTGCTCGACAGCTGGTAGTAGGCGGAGCTGAACACGACCTTCAGGAAGCCCTGCAGGCTGGTGCTCTCGGCGTCGAAGGCCTGGGTGATCGCGTCGAGCACGTTGGGGACCGCCACCTGGTCCAGCTCCTTCTGGAGGAACTGGTTGGGGTTGAGCAGCGGCGTGGCGACGTCCGCGAAGATCCGGTGGGCCAGGCCCCGCTTGAACTGCGAGGCGTTGGTGAACAGCCGGGCGAACTCGGCCCGCCGAGCGGCCAGGGGATCGCTCAGCACGGTGGTGACGGTCGCGGTGGGGTCGAACACGAAGCCCGGGTTGTAGGGGTTGCCGACCCGGACGCCGGTCTTGTCGAGGGCCGTCGCCTCACCGGGCGAGCTGGCGAAGAAGGCGTCCAGCGGGTAGCGGTCGGCCTGGGTCCACTTGATCGTGTCGCTGGGGCCGGTCAGCGGGTGGTCGTGGCAGACGGCGCACTTGGCCGACATGCCGGTGCCGGCCTGGAGCAGGCGGTCCAGCTTGGCGGCCGCGGTGGTGTGACGGGCCTCGAAGGCGGCCACCTGGCCCTGGCTCAGCGCGGCGAACATGTCGGCCAGGGTCTCGCCGCCGCTGATCGCGCCGCGGGCCCAGGCGTCGAAGTTGGTGCCCTCGGTGCCGCGGCCCATCTCGAGCCACTCGCCCATGATGCTCGCCCAGTGGGCGGCGAACTCGGCGGTGGCGAGCACCTTGTCGACCTCCTGCTGGCGCTTGTCGGCCGAGGTGTCGGCGACGAAGGCGTCGTACTCCGCCTCGGTGGGGATCCGGCCCAGGGCGTCGGCGTAGAGGCGCCGCAAGAACTCGCCGTCCTCGGCCAGCGGCGCGGGCTCGATGAACTGGTTGAACAGGTTCGCCAGCACCGCCTGGTCGATCGGGTTCTGCGAGCCGGCCAGCGGCCCGCCGCTGTAGAGGCTGTTGGGGTCGACCGGGGCCGCCACCCCCGTGCCGAGCACGAAGTGCGCGCCGGCGACCAGGCCGAAGTTGCTCAGGCGAGCCACCGCCAGCACCTCTCCGTTGTCGAAGGCGCGCAGGAGGCCGGTCGGGCTGAGGCTGGCGACGCGGCTGGGGGCGTTGTTCACGTCCTGGGCGGTGAGGCCGACGCTGCGGGTGAGGTCGTGCATGCGCCCGGTGTCGTCGGTCGCCACGACCACGAGCTGCTGCAGCTGCTGGCGCGCCCCGGCCGGGTCCACCCTGTCGAGGTTGCGGTAGCCGGGCAGCACCTCGATGCTCTGGAAGACGGGCGCCGAGAGGTTCGGGTTGGGCGGCACGACCAGCACGCTCACCTGCGCCTGGTGACCCCGGTAGCGGGCGGTGATCGTGGTCTGCCCCGGGGCCACCGGCTGGATGAGGCCGTCGCCGCCGATCCGCAGCACGGCGTCGTCCGCCACCACGTACTCGACGTCGCGGGTCAGGTCCCGCTGGAAGGGCGCGCCGGTGCCGCGCTCGACGTAATCGCCGTCGACGATGATCTGGAAGGCCGCGCCGAGGTCGTCGACCACGGTGAGGGGACCGTCCGGCTGGATCGTCAGCCCGCTGAGGTGACCGACCCGCGGCTGGGCCGAGCTGGTGATCGCCGCCGCCGTCGATCCGCTCCCTCCGCCGCTGCTCCCGCCGCACCCGACCGCCAGGAGCGCGCTCAGCGCGGCCAAGGTGAGCGACACGCGGTGGAGCTGCCGTCCGTTCGTTGCGATCTGCCTCATGTGAACCTCTCTACCCAGGGCTCGTGTGCCTCGGTCGCCCCCTGTGCACTCGGTGTTCCAATGCCGACCGCCGCGCGTCGACTCCTGGCCCGCCCTTTGGCGAGAAAGGAGTTACCGCCGGTCCGCCGCCTCTACACCGCCCGCCGCCCCCCTGAGACGGTCCCGCTCGGGAAGGACGTGAACCTCAGGCGTGCACAGCGTTCTCGTCTCGGCCGGCTCGACGGTCCCAAAGCAGTTAGGCGCCCGCGGCGGAGCCGCGTCTCACACCTAACCCGTTGCTGTGAGCGGACTCACAGCAGGGGGTGCTTGCCCGCGGCGATTCGTTTCGGGTAGGGTCCCTGTGGCCTGCAGGGGTATGCACGGTGGACCCGATCACGGCGAGTCCGAGGGACGCGTGTCGCTGACCGCGTTGGCGATCGCGGCGGCGATCGTGGTCCCCGTCATCATCGCGGTCGCCACGCTGATCGCCTTCCGGCGCGAGGACCTGGCCCAGGCTCAGCTCGCCGAGGCGGTGGCCTCGGGGCTCGACCAGCCCCCCAGCCTGCACCCCGTCGTCGACACGGACACCTGCATCGGCTCGGCCGCCTGCGTCGACGCCTGCCCCGAGTCGGTGCTGGGGCGCGTCGCGGGCCTCACCCAGATGGTCTCGGCCGGCGACTGCATCGGGCACGGCCGCTGCCACGCCAGCTGCCCGGTGGGCGCGATCGCGCTGGTGTTCGGCACCGCCGAGCGCGGCGTCGACATCCCCCTGCTGCGCGCCGGCTACGAGAGCAACGTCGACGGGCTGTTCATCGTGGGCGAGCTGGGCGGCATGGGCCTGATCCGCAACGCCATGCGCCAGGGGCAGCGCGCGGTGGAGTCGATCGCCGGCGTCCTCGCCCGCCCGGGCATCGCGCCAGCGAGCCCCGAGGCGGTGGACACGCTGATCGTGGGGGCCGGCCCGGCCGGGATCGCCGCGGCCGTGGCCTGCGTGCACCGCGAGATCAGCTTCCGGCTCCTCGAGCAGTTCTCGCTGGGCGGGAGCGTGACCCACTACCCCCGCCGCAAGGTGGTGTTCACCGAGCCGATCAAGCTCCCGATCGTGGGCCGGTTCGGCAAGAGCGAGATGCTCAAGGAGGAGCTGATCGCGGAGATGGAGCGGGCGCTCCTCGCCTGCGGGGTCGACGTGCTGGAGGGTCGCCGCGTGAGCGGGATCTCCGGCCGCGCCGGCGCCTTCACGGTGCGCGCCACCCGCGAGGACGGGGCCGAGGAGGCCTTCGCCGCCCGGACCGTGATCCTGGCGATCGGCCGCCGCGGGACCCCCCGCCATCTGGACGTGCCTGGCGAGGACCTGCCGCACGTGGTCTATCGCCTGATCGACGCCGAGCAGTACCGCCGACGCCGCGTGCTGTGCGTCGGCGGCGGCGACTCGGCGGTGGAGGCCGCCGTCTCGCTGGCCGCGGTGGCCGGGACCACCGTCTACCTGTCGTACCGCGGCGAGGCCTTCTTCCGGGTCAAGAAGAAGAACCGCGACGACCTCGACGCCGCCGTCGCGGCCGGGCGGGTGACCCTGCACCTGCAGACCGAGGTGCGGGAGATCACCCGCGACACCGTCCGCCTGGAGGGGCCGGCGGGCGAGGAGACCCTGGCGATCGACGACGTGATCGTCAACGTCGGCGGCGTGCTGCCCACGCCCTTCCTGGAGTCGCTCGGGGTCGAGGTCGAGACCAAGCACGGCGAGGTGGCGGTGGGCGACGAGCCGGCGCGCAAGCGGACCAGCCGGCGGACCCGCCCGGCGAGCTCGCGGCGGGTGAGCCGACGCCAGGGGCGGGACGACGCGTGAGCGGCGGCGCCCCCAGCCCCGACGACCGGGTGCGGTTCCCCTTCGGCGAGTCGGAGGAGGGGCGGCTCGAGGACCTCGAGCTGGACGCCTCGGACCTGGCGCCGATCCCTCCCAGCCTGGACACGCCCCGCGACCGGGGCCTGCGGCCCCTCGACTTCACCGGCGGCTCCAGCGCCTCGCGGCGCGCGCCGCTGCGGGACGACGTCAGCGCCGAGGGGTGGGGGATCGACTCGGCCGACGCCGACGCGGACCTTGGCCCTCTGGGGCAGACCGCCGAGCTGGAGCTGCCGCCCAGCCCGCTCGAGCGCGCGGCCCTCGCGGAGTACGAGCGCCTGTTCGAGAGCGCCGGCGACACGCCGATCGTGCTGGCGCCCTCCGAGGACGGCGCCGCCCCCCTGCCGGCGGAGGGCCCGGCGCCGCGCCCTCGCCCCGCCGGCAGCGCCGCCGCTCGGGCCGCCGCCCTGACGCCGGTCGAGCGCCTGGCCGGCCTGTGGCGCGGCGACGCCCTGTGGATCCTGCTCAGCATCGGCGGCGCCTTGCTGGGGCCCCTGCTCCTGTTCGCCGCCTGGGACTACTACGGCCTGCCCAAGGCGGCGCGCCCCGGCCACCCCTGGGACCGGGCCCTCGGCTCGGGCGGCGGCTACGGGCTCCTGTTCGGGATCGCCGGCTCCGCCCTGTTCCTGCTCAACCTGACCTACGTGCTGCGCCGGCGGCTGGGGGTGCTGCGCCGCTGGGTCAGCATGCGCCTGTGGCTCAACGTGCACTTCGTGTGCGGCCTCACCGGCGGCAGCCTGATCCTGCTGCACAGCGCCCTGTCGGCCTCCAACCGGGTGGCCCGGATCAGCTCCGCCGCGATCGCGGCCGCGATCGCCTCGGGCCTGTTCGGCCGCTTCGTGCTGGCCCACCTGCCGCGCCGGGCCGGCGGCGAGGCCGCGGACCGCGGCGAGCTGGCGGTGCACCTGGCGCGGCTGCGGGCGCAGCTCCGCCAGCGGCTGGCGCGCCACCCCGAGCTGCGGGCCGCCGCCACCGAGGCCCTGGCCGGCCACCGCCGCGAGGCCCTCTCGCAGGTCTCGCAGGCGGACGGACGGGTCGACGCCGAGGCCCGCCTGGGGCTCGCGTTCGCCCTGCCGCTGCTGCTGGAGGACGTGCGCGCCTGGCGGCGCAACCGGGCGCTGGCCCGGCGGCTGCGCGCCCTGGTGGCCGAGGCGGGCGGCGGCGACGCGCTCGAGGAGCTGATCGAGGAGGTGCTGGAGCTGGTGCGGCTCCACGCCCGCGTGGACCGGCGGCTCTCGCAATACGCCGCCGCGCAGGATCTCATGGACACCTGGCGCGGGCTGCACATGATCCTGGCGCTGATCCTGGTGGTGACCATGGGCCTGCACGTGGTGATCGTGCTGACCTACAGCCGGCTGTCGGTGTTCGGCGAATGAAGCTGTCGCGCCGCGTCCGCCTGGTCCTGTTCACCGCCGGGGTCCTGCTCGCCCTGGGCGCGGTGGTGGTGTTCACCGAGGGGGAGGAGGCGTCGGGCCTCTCCCCCGGCGCGCTGGCGCGGGTCCACGCCCACCTGGTGGGCGAGGCGCACTGCGCCGACTGCCACGTGCCCGGCGGCGGCCTCGACGATCAGCGCTGCCTCGACTGCCACGAGCCGCTGGCCCAGCGGATCGCCAGCGGGCGCGGCTACCACGGCCAGCCGGAGCGGGCCGGCGCCTGCAACGACTGCCACTCCGAGCACCACGGCGTCGACTACGCCCTGATCAGGTGGCCCGACCCCGAGGCGCCCTTCCGCCCCGCCCGGGCCGGACAGGCGACGGCCGAGGCCTTCCCCCACGCCGAGGGGACCGGGTTCGCGCTCACGGGCGCGCACGCCCAGTTGGCCTGCGCCGACTGCCACGCCACCCGCCGGGTCGTCGACCCCGCGGTGCTGGCCTTCAAGAAGCAGGAGGAGACCTACCTCGGGCTGGCGCCCGACTGCGCCGGCTGCCACGCCGACCCGCACCAGCCCAGCCTGGGGAAGGGCTGCGCCGAGTGTCACGCGGACGCCGCCTGGACGCCTGCAGGCGGCTTCGACCACGGCGCCACCCGGTTCCCCCTGGAGGGCAAGCACGGCGAGGTGGCCTGCGAGGAGTGCCACCGGACCGCGGCGCCGTCCGCGCCGCCGCCGCCCCCGCCGCCCCCGGTCCCCTCCTTCGAGGCCGTGCTGGCGGCCGCCGCGCCGCGCCCCTTCCGGGGCACGGGCTTCGGCGTCCCCGACGCGGCGCCGGTGAGCGGCGAGGCGCTGCCGAGCTGCGCCGCCTGCCACACCAACCCGCACCGGCGCGAGGCCCGCCGCGACCCGGGCTTCGCCGCCTGCGCCGACTGCCACACGCCGCACCGCTGGGAGGGCGCCGAGGAGGCGCCCTTCGACCACGCCGCCACTGGCTTCCCCCTCGACGGGGCCCACGCCCGCGTGGGCTGCGCCGAGTGCCACGGCGAGCGCCTCGACCGCGCGCCGCGCGCCGCCTGCGCCGACTGCCACGACGACCCCCACCGAGGCGCCTTCGACCGCGAGATGGCCGTAGGACGGGTGAGCTGCGACCGCTGCCACGGGACCAGCGACTGGAAGCGCTCCACCTACGCCACCGACGCGCACCCGGTCCCGCTGATCGAAGGGCACGCCGTCGCCTGCGAGCGGTGCCACGGGCAGCAGGCGGGCTTCCCGCGCCTGCCCGCCCGCGGCGGCGCGCCGGTGGGGCCCCTGGAGCAGAGCTGCCAGGCCTGCCACGGCGACCCGCACACCGGCCGGCTGGGGCGCGACTGCGCCAGCTGCCACGGCTACCAGAGCTTCCACCTCGCCGAGCTCGACGCGGCCGGCCACGCGGAGCTGGGGTTCCCGATCGTGGGCGCGCACCTGCAGGCGTCGTGCGAGGGGTGCCACGGCGGGCGCACCGCCGAGGGCGGGCTGCGGCGCATGGCGCTCGCCGAGGCCCGGGCGGCGGGCTGCGTCGCCTGCCACGAGGACCCCCACCGGGCGCAGCTCGGCCGCGACTGCAAGAGCTGCCACGGCGAGGTCCACTTCACGCCCTCGACCTACGACGAGGCGCGCCACGCCCAGGCCCGCCTGCCCCTCACCGGCGCCCACCGGGCGGTCCCCTGCGAGGTGTGCCACGTGCGCGACCTGCCCGACGACACCCAGCGCTTCCGCTGGGAGGGCGACGCCACCTCCTGCGCCAGCTGCCACGACGACCCGCACCGGGGGCAGTTCGGGGCCAGCGCCTGCACCAGCTGCCACGAGCCGTCGCGGTTCCACCCCGCGACCTTCAGCAAGAGCGACCACGCCCGCCTGGGCTTCCCCCTCACCGGGCCCCACGCCGTCGCCTGCGAGCGGTGCCACGTGCCGAACCTCCACCACGGCGAGGCGGTCACCTACCGGGGCACGCCGGCCGAGTGCGCCCGCTGCCACCTCGACCCCCACGCCGGCCAGTTCGCCGACCGGGAGGGCGGGTGCCTGGGCTGCCACGGCGCCACCGCCTGGACGCCAGTCCCCCGGTTCGACCACGAACAGACCCGGTTCCCCCTGCGGGGCAAGCACGCCGGCCTCGCCTGCGAGGCCTGTCACCTGTCGGTGCAGCGGCGGCTGCCCGACGGCACCTCGCGCCCCGTGGTCCACTACACCCCGATCGAGGGGCGCGCCTGCGCCGACTGCCACGCGAACCCGCACGCGGCGGGGAGGGGGAACCGGTGAGCCCCAGCGCCCGTGTCCGGGCCGCCTGCGCGGCGGGGGCCCTGGCCCTCCTCGCCGGCGCCCTCTCGGTGGCGCAGGAGCGCGAGGGCGCCGCGCCGGCGGCGCAGGAGAAGGCCGACCCCGCCACCTGGTCGAGCCGGTGCGGCGACTGCCACGTGGAGCAGGGGTGGAGCGCGATCCAGGCGCCCCACCCCGAGCGGTTCGACCACGCCCTCACCGGCTTCCCCCTGCGGGGCGCCCACCGGGAGGTGGAGTGCTCGAGCTGCCACTCCCGCGGCCTGTCGGGCCTCACCTCGAGCTGCTCCACCTGCCACCACGACCCCCACGCCGGGCAGAACTCGCTCCGCTGCGACGCCTGCCACACCGCCCGCGACTGGGAGGTGCCGCGGGGCTTCTTCGTGCACGAGCGGACCCGGTTCCCCCTCACCGGCGCCCACGCGGCGCTCGCCTGCGAGGCCTGCCACCGCCCGGCCCGCGCCGAGCCCCTGGCGGCCACGCCCACCGAGTGCCTGCTGTGCCACCGGCGCGACTGGGCCAGCGCCACGCCCGACCACCGCGCCGCCGGGTTCACCGACTGCGGCCGCTGCCACACCACCGCCACCTTCGCGGGGGCCACCTACCCGCACCAGAGCTTCCCGCTGACCGGGCGCCACGCGCAGGCGGCCTGCGTCGACTGCCACACCGGCTCGGGATCCGGCGCGCTGTTCGGCGGCCTGGCCAGCGGCGGCAGCGACTGCCGCTCCTGCCACCTGGCGGAGTACACGTCCACGGCGACGCTCCCCGGAGTCCCCAACCACCCGGCCAGCAACTTTTCCAGCGACTGCCGGCAGTGCCACCTGACCGTGGACCCGCCGATCACCTTCCAGGGGGCCCAGTGAGCCGGGGTGGACGGCTGCTGCCGCTGCTGCCCGGGCTGGCGGTCGCGCTCCTCGCCCTGGCCGCGCCCGCCGCCGCGGCCCCCGAGGTGGAGGCGCGGGTGGTGTCGGTGCGGGGCGAGCGGGTGTACCTGGAGGTCACCGTCCGCGAGCAGGCCCGCGAAGGGAGCGAGGTCGTCTTGCGCCTGCCGAGCGGCGAGACCGTGCGGGCCGAGGTGGTGGCCGTGTCCTCGCGGTACCTGGTGGTGCTCACCCCCGAGGGGACCGCGCTGGAGCGGGACCAGCCCGTCGGCCTCGACGCCCCGTTCGCGGGGGACGGCGCGACGCCCCCCGCCCGCTCCGCGCCTGCCGGCGCGTCCGTTCCGAGCGGCGTCCGGGTCGGACGGCCGGCTCCGACCGCCGAGTCGTTCCAGCAGGGCCCCCTCCCCGAGCGCGAGCCCGTGGTGTTCCGGAGCGCGCCGGCGCTCGAGACGAGCCCGACCGGCGGCGCGGCGGCGGCGATCCGCCAGGACGCCGACGGAGGGGCGCCCCCGGGCGAAGACGGGCTCACCGCCTCGGGCCTCCCGGCCAACGACATCCGCGGCTCGCTGGAGCTGGGCGTGGACGGCGCCTACGACGAGGCGGCCGGGATCTCGCGCACCACCCCCTTCGGCCGGCTGCGGTTCGAGGTCCGGCGGCTGTTCGGCAGCGATCGGGCCCGGTTCTTCTTCTCGGGCGGCTTCCGGCAGGCGCTCAACGACGGCCGCGACTGGACCGGCGCCAACGAAGGCCGCACCTGGTGGCGGATCAGCGCCCTGGCCCTGGAGGTGGAGGCCGCCCTCGAGCCGCGCAGCCTCACCGACCGGCTGGAGCTGGGGCTGGGGCGCGACGTGATCCCCGACGTGGTCGAGGCCGGCCTGGTGGACGGCGGCCGCGTGGGGCTCCGCCTGGGCTCGATCACGCCCTTCCTATTCGGCGGCTTCGCGGTGTCCGCCGACCCCCGCCCCGAGGACTACGAGTCGTTCATCTACGGCGGCGGGGTCCGCCTGGCCCACGCCTTCGGGCACACCGGCGCCCTGCGCCTCAGCCTGGCGGCGGCGCAGGAGCGGTTCCGCGACACCGACGGCGAGCGCGACTTCGTCGAGGCCCGCGGCGAGGCCCGCTTGGGCGGGTTCGGCCTGCGAGGGGCGCTGGTGATCGACTTCTTCGACAGCCTGCGCGACCGCCAGGACACGCGCATCACACACGGACTGCTGGCGGCCTACGCTCAGCTGGGCCCGGCGGTGCGCCTCGACGCCGGCTACCGGGAGCGCCGCCCCCAGTGGCAGGCCGAGGTCCTGCGCCTCGACTTCGACCTCGACGACCCCACCCTCGACCCCGCCATCCGCGACGCCTTCCTGCGCAACGATCAGGAGCGGCGCAACGTGTGGGCGGGCCTGACCCTGACCCTGGGGGAGCGGTGGGAGGCGCGGCTGCGGGGTGAGGCGTATCAAGGAGACGAGCTGCGCGACGCCCAGGGCGTGGTGGCGGGCCTGTCGTTCACCCCCGCGCACGAGCACCGCCTCGACCTCGACGTCGCGGTGCGGCGCCGGCTGAGGGGTCCCAACGACCCCGAGCCCACCACCGACCCCAGCGTGGTGCTGCGCTACTCCTACAGGGGCGAGGCGTTCAGGGCGGCGATCACCACCGCCTACCACGACTCCCTCCCCGACCTGGAGCTGTACGACCGGCGGTTCGCCCTCCGCCTCGACCTCGACCGGGACATCGGCGCGGGCTTCGCCGTCCGGGGCTACATGCAGCTCGACCTGCGCCGCTCCGAGAACGACGACGGCGTGGCCGCCTTCGTGGGGCTGGCGGGGCGCTACCGGTTCTGAGTCCGGGCTGCACACCGTGCGCACCGGGTCCTCAGGGGGCGCCTCGGAATCGGTTGGGTGCAGCTGAGCCCAATGACAAGCACGCATGGCTGTGGGGCTGGTTCTTACGTGCCCGTGCCCGTGCCCGTGCCCGTGCCCGCAAAGCCTTCGGGCACGGGCACGGGCACGGGCACGGGCACGAAGGTCTGTCCTTCCAGTCATCTGCACCCGAATCGGTTCACCCCAGTCCAGCAACGACTTGTGCCGTGAGACGGACGCTCTCCTCGGCGTAAGTCTCGTCAGCGCTGCGTTCCGTGCACGTGCTTCCCACCGGCCGGGACGAGGCACCCGGAGGTCGTGCACGCCGTTCCCGGTCCCAGGCTCCCGAGCGGGGCCTCGCCGGCGCCCCCGAGGCGCAAAGCCCCTTCTGCTGCAGCAGTTACCCCCGCCGAGCGGCCTTGGCAGGGGCTTTGTTCAAGACCGTTCGCCGGGCGCGAGCCCGCGAGACGAACGAGAGAGAGAAGGGGTAGAGCCATGAGGATCGGGACGACGACGCTGGCGGCGCTGATCGGAGCGGCGGCGCTGGCTGGCTGCAGCAGTGGAGACGGCCGCTTCAACGGCAGCACGGCCGCGGCCTCGACGGCCGGGGCGATCACGAGCGGGATGCCGGCCTCGACGCGGCCGGTGTTCTATCAGCAAGACATTTACTTCGCGCCGACGTCGCTGCCCGGCGGCGCGGTGACCGCCATGACCACGGCCGGGATCGGCACCGCGGTGCTGGTCGCGGACGCGCCCCTGAGCACGGTCCACAGCGTCGACAACGGCGCCGGGACCCTCGAGGGGCAGCTGTACTTCGACGCCAACGGCTTCACCACCGACGGGTCGGGCTTCACCTACGCGGCGACCTCCAACCGGGAGGCGCCCGGCGCGGGCGACCTGTGGCAGCGCGACCAGGCCGGCTGGCGCCCGGTGCTCGACACCCGCGACAACGAGCTGGTGGCGACGGCCCACGGCGGTGAGGTCTACGCCGCGCACGGGTCGCTGCAGGGCTGGACCACGATCCAGGCCCGCCCCGCCGGCGGCAGCTTCGCGCAGGTCGCCACGATCGACAGCGCGGTGCCCACCGCGATCGCCAGCTACGGCGGCGAGGTGTGGATCGGCACCACCGGGCACGACGCCCGCGGCGGCGCCGCCAAGCTGCACCACGGCGTGGGCGCCACCTTCGACGAGCTCCCCCTGCCGATCGCTCGCGTGTCGGGCAGCGTCCGCCAGGAGATCAGCGCCCTGGCCATGATCTCCTTCGTCGCCAGCGGCACCAGCACCCAGATCGACGCCCTGGCGGTGGCCGTCTCCGAGCGTGACGGCAACGGCCGCGCCCTGAGCGGCAGCGTGCTGCTCACCAACGGCGCCGACACCGAAGTGCTCCTCAACCTGCGCCGCGACGCCCCCACCGCGCTGGCCTGGATGGACGGCACCCTGTGGGTGGGCACCGACAGCGGCAAGCTGCTGTTCCGGGCCGACGACGGCTCCTTCCAGGACGAGCCCGCCCTGCTGGCCAACGACGGGGTCACCACCCTGTTCTCGCCCCAGGCGGGCGTCCTGCTGGTGGGCGTCGAGCGGGCCGCCGCCGGCGCGGCGGTCTACCGCATGATCCCGGGCGTGGGCGGCGTGCCGACCCCGCAGCCCCAGGACGTCTACTACGTGAGCGAGGTGAAGCCCCTCATGGCCCAGAGCTGCGCGGCCTGCCACAACGGCGGCGTCCCGGCGGCCCAGAGCGCCTTCGCCCTCACCAACCCGGTCGACGACACCGCGGACCACACCGAGGTCTTGACCAAGGTCGACCTCGCCGACGCCGACGCCTCGCTGCTGCTGCTCAAGGCGAGCAACGACAGCTCGGCCGGCGCCCACGGCGGCGGTGAGGTCTTCGCCACCGGCTCGGCCCAGTACGCCACGATCAAGACCTGGATCGAGCAGGGCGCGCGCTTCGAGAAGGTGGCCACCCCGCCCCCGCCGCCGCCTCCTCCCCCCGCGCCCAAGACCTACTCGGTCGACGTGGGCCCGATCCTGCAGGCCGACTGCGGCGGCTGCCACGGGAGCTCGGGCGGGTTCTCGGTCAGCTACAACGGCGCGGTGGCCCGCGTGAACCAGACCACCCCCGAGGCCTCGCTGCTCCTCAACAAGCCGGCCACCAACGGCGCGAGCCACGGCGGCGGCAAGATCGCCGGCTACGGCGTGGGCGAGGCGAAGTACAACGTCCTCCTGCAGTGGATCAAGGACGGGGTCCAGCAGTAGGGCCAGCGCTCTCTTCTCTCTCTTTCCCTCTTCTCTCCCGATCCCAACCGACGCGCGAGGCACCCGCCTCG